>JAJDGX010000034.1 GCA_030265885.1 Ruminococcaceae bacterium OttesenSCG-928-L11
ACCTTTTTGATGCATTATGGGGCAACAAAATAGGAACTGGTAATGTGCAGCGGTGTGGCCGGCAGCAGCTGATCCGCCTTGGCATAGTCGCTGTCCCACAGCAGGTCGGCGCAGTAGACCAGGGATGCCCCCTTGTACTCGCCGCGCCGGTAGTTGGCGGTGGGAAAGGGGAAATGGCCCATCCGGTGGGAATAGGAGGGGGAGGAGCAGTCGGGATTCCCCTCCTGACCGTCCAGAATATTCTGGCACAGCTGAATGAACCAATCCAGATAGCAGGGGTCGATGGGGCTGCCGTTGTGGCCGGGGCAAAGGGCGTCAAACTGATCCCCGAAGGATTTCAGCTTGCGCATGGCATTGAGACAGGTCTCCACCGAGCCGGCGGGGGCTGCGTGGATCTGCCCGGGCTGTTCGGCATAGCCGGGGAGGAGGAGCACCTGCCCCGCCTCCACCTCATCCCCCGTAAAGAGCAGCCGACCGGTGGGATCCAGCACGGCGATGTCGTCGGGGCTGTGGCAGTTCAGGCCGATGATATGCAGCGGCCTGCCTGCCAGAGGGATGATGTCGCCGTCCTTCACATGGGTAAAGGGGTAATCCATGGGATAATTCTCCCGGCGGGAGCTCATGGTGTTTTTGGCGCTGCGGGCCACGCCGACGGTGGTGATGGCAGTCTCGAAAAAGCCGTTGCCGCCGGTGTGGTCAAAATGGCTGTGGGTGTTGATGACCTTTGTAAGGGGCAAATCGGTCAGGGTAGAGGCAAAGGCGCGAATGTCGTGGGTGGAGTTGCCCGAGTCAATCATGATTGCCTCGTCGTCTCCCTCCAGCAGATAGCGCTCGCAGCCCTCGCCGCTGATGACCCAGGTTCCTTTTTGGATCAATCGCTTGGTAAAAACAGGGTGACTCATTTTGCTGTGAACCCTCCAATCAGCCAATGGTGGAATGGCTACCAGGGTATCTCTCGTGCCATCCAGACGCGGAGGACGCCGGCCTCAACCTTACCAGGGCACCTCCCGGGCCATCCAGTCGCGGAGGACGTCGGCCTCAACCTTACCAGGGCACTTCCCGGGCCATCCAGTCACGGAGGACGTCGGCCTCAACCTTACCAGGGTACTTCCCGGGCCATCCAGTCGCGGAGGACGATGCGTTCCTCGTCGGAGTGCTTGAGATCCTCGGGCTCGTAGCTGCGGTTGCGGGTGAAATACTCCGCGGCCCAGCCATCGTTGCCGTTTTCCACATCCTTGCAGTACAGCCGGAAGGTGTAGCCCTTGGGCCGCAGGCCGTTGAACAGCTGGGTGCAGGCCATGTTCAGGGGCGCCCGGGACACGTGGGCGGCAAACCCGGCGGTGTCGTAGCAGGAGAAGTTGGACGAGGCCTTGGTGGTGACGATGCAGATCCGCTTGCCGGTGCCTTCCTCCAGCAGGGGCATAAAGGTGTTGACCACCCGCAGCGCGCCCACACAGTTGTACTCATAGGCGGCGATCAGGGTTTCGTAGTTGATGTCGCCCTCGATGGTGGCGTCCTCGCCGTCAAAGGCTTTGTCGACGTTGACAATCAGCATGTCGACCGGCTCCCCCACCTTTTTTTGGGCGGCCATGGTGTAGAAGTGATCCATGGGGTCAAAGCCAAAGGGGACAAGGGCGTCGGTGGGCTCCCGGCGCTCGTCTCCGGCGCAGTAGCCGGCGAATACCTTCCAGCCCATGGCCAGAAACTGCTCGGTCAGCTGGGAGCCCAGTGTGTCACCGGCCCCGGCGATAATGACTTTTTTATCAAATGCACTCATAATCAGAACCCATATCCTTTCTGTGTTCGAATTTGATGTAATGGCTCTGTCTCAAAACCGGGATTAGAACGGCCACGCGGCCCCTTCGTTGTCCAGCATAACCATTCGATCCTCCCAGGTGCGATCCTCGATGAACTGGGGCACGGCGGACTGGGCGGTCTCCCAGGGGTCAAATTTGCCACCATGCACCTGTACCGCTTCGCCATCCCGCTCAATTTTGGGGGAGCGTACCCAGCCGGGATGATAAATGCGGAAGGAGAAGCCCTTGGGCTGCAGCTGGTTGAACATCAGGCGCAGGGCCATGTTCAGGGCGGTTTTGGACATGCCATAGCTGGAAACGCCATCCCGGTGGCTGACGCTGACGACGCCCGCCTCGGAGGAGGTGATGCAGAAGCGCTTTTTGCCGCCCTCCATCAGGGGCATAAAGGTCTGGACAAGGCGCATGGCGCCCAATGCGTTGATGTTGTAGGAAACCTGGAAGCCGGAAAAATCAAATTCGCCGCAAATATCGTCGGCCCCGCGGGAGCCAAAGCCGGCCGCGTTGTGCACGACCATATCCAGCTTGCCGGCCTTTTCCTTGACGATGGCGGCCACTGCCTGGATGGATTCGAGGGAGGTGCAGTCCAGGGGAACAATCTCCATCAAATCGGGATATTCCTTTTGCAGCTCCTCCATGTAGGAGAGCTCCATGACAAACTTGCCGGCGAAAACCTTCCAGCCGCGCTTCAGGAATTCCCTGCACATTTCGAGGCCGATATTCCGGTCGGCACCGGTGATAACGACTGTGTTCATAACAACCTCCATTCCTGCCAAGGCACAACTAGATGGTGAATCAGCTGGGCCTCCTGCCTTGGCGGGTTGGACTCCACGAAGTGGAGCCGAGGCGACAGCCGAGGGGTGGGCTTGACGTGTCAAGCTAACCTCCATTTTGATAGTGTTGACGATGTTGTGTGTGACGGATAACTTTGGGTATATGTGTGTGAAGTGGATTGGAAACGATGGTTGGTGTGAAGCTACGCGGATTTTCCGGACGCGGCCGCCTGAGCAGCTGCTTCCCGTTCCCGCTTTTCTTTCAATTGGGCGGCCTTCTTTTGCCACCCGCCAAAATGGTAATACAATACGATGATGACAGCCTCCAGCGCCCACTGAACAGAAAGCGACCAGTGAATGCCGTTGGCGCCGATGGCCCGGGACAACAGGAACGCCACAGGTACCCGGCCCACAAACATGGTGCCTACGCCGATGAGCATGGGGGCGATGGCATAGCCCTGGCCCCGAATGGCTCCGGAGAATACCCCGAACACCGCCATACAGAAGTAGAAGGGGGCAACCCGGTGGAATTTGTCCATCCCCGCCTGAATGACCGCCTGCTCCTGGGTGAAGAGGGCGAGGGGGTAATTGCCCCACAAAAACAGCACGATGGAGATGACAAGGGAGATGCCCACCGACATCATCAGGGCGGAGCGAACCCCATCCTTGATGCGGTCGTTTTTCCCGGCGCCGGCGTTTTGCCCGACGAATACGGTCACGGCGGTGCCAAAGGTCATGATGGGCATGGTGCAAAAGGAATCGACCTTGATAACCGCGACATTGGCCGCCATAATGACAGGGCCAAAGCTGTTGATGACACTCTGTACCAGAATGTTGCCCACAGAGGACAGGGCGTTTTGCGCCCCGGAGGGTACGCCCAGCCGCAGAATGGACAGGACAATACTTTTGGTTGGTCGCAGTTTTTTCAGGTGAATGCGAAAGACCTTGTCACCGGTGTTGATGCGCCACAGCCCGAATACCACCGAGCAGGTCTGGGCGATGACGGTTGCCCACGCCACCCCGGCCACGCCCCAGTCAAACGCCAGCACAAACACCAAATCCAGGATGATGTTGATGATGCAGCAGATAACCAGGATGATGAAGGGGGAGCGGGCGTCGCCCGTGCCGTGAAGAACGGCGTTGATCAGGTTGTAGAGCATCAGGGAGATAATCCCGATGAAGGTGATAATCATGTAAGTGTTTGCCATGGGGAACACTTCCTCCGGCGTATTGAGCAGCCGGAGAATCAGGGGGGAGATGGCGGCACCTACCGCGGCGATAACCACCGATACAATCAACGTCAACGATAGGATGGTGTGGATGGTGTCCTCCAGCTTTTTGTATTCCTTTGCGCCGAAGGATTGGGAAATCAGGATGCTGGCACCTGCCGACAGGCCCATGAAAAACGCCACCATCAGATGGATGATGGGGCCGCTGGCGCCGACGGCGGCCAGGGCGTTGCTGCTGACAAACCGCCCCACTACCATGGAGTCCACGGTGTTGTACAGCTGCTGCATGATGTTGCCCAGCAGCAGGGGGATGCAGAACAGCAGCAGCTTTTTGGCGGGGGCGCCCTCTGTCATATCGATGGAGGAGCGGCCCTTGGGCTTTTTCTCCAGGGTCTCCTCCTTTGGGGTGGGGGTGTCGGGATTGTTTTGACTCACGCGCTCGCCTCCCTTCGGGCTTTGCCCCGGTTGATGAGGAAAAATACGGCGGTGGCGGCAAAGGTGAGGGCGATGCCGGTAGTGTACATGGTCTTATAGCCCATATGCTCGATGATCCAGCCGCCGCCCACATTGCCGACAATGCCGCTGAGTCCGAAATAGACGGAGTAGGCCACAGTCTGGTAGGTGGTTCGCAGTTCCTTGGGTGCTAGATAATCCAGATAATACAGGGTACCCATGGTAAACAGGGCAAAGGAGGGGCCGTCCATCACGCAGGTCAGCATTACATGCCAGGGACTGGTGGCGAACCGCAGCATCAAATGCCACAGCATAAAGGAAAAGGACGACGCCATCACAAGGTACTCCGGCCGGAACCGGCTGAGCATTTTCTTGGAAAAATACATGATGGTGGCCTGGGACACAAACATGGCCGCGCTGGCGTACCCCACAATGGAGGAGTCGCCCCCCAGCTGTACAATCAGCAGGGGATAGAAGGTGTAGGACGCTCGGTGGGCCAGCTGCATCACAAAGATAAAGGCGAGGAAAATCAGGAATTCCTTGTGCTTGAGGATGCGGCCCAGCTGCAGTTCTTTGAGCTTAGCGGGCTTTTCGGGCACGGCGTTGGTCTTGATGAGGTGCAGCCCCAGGGCCGTAGCCAGCAGCACGATGGAGAACACGGGGATAATGGCGCTGGCCGAGTGGGAGCGGATGAAAAACCCGGCGATGACACTGCACACAGCGTAACCGATGCAGCCCCACAGCTTAAGCTGGCCCATGGCGTTGGCGTCCCCGGCATCCTTGATGCTTTTCAGGCTCCAGGTATCCAGCAGCGGCCCCTCGGCAGAGGAGAACGTGGTGTAAATGCTGAAGCAAATGGCGATGAGGAACACATCGGAGGCGAAGATCAGGGAAATGGCGAACAGGGCCTGGGCCACAATGCAGAATACCAGGGTCTTTTTCATGGAACGCAGCTTGTCGGAGATGATGCCCCAAAAGGGCTGGGACAGAATGATGACCAGGGAATTGATGCCGGTGACCCGGCCGATCAGCTCCGCCGACAGGCCCTTTTCTCCCAGGTAGATGGTGATAAAGGGGCTGAAGATGGCCCGCGCCGACATGAACATAAAGTAGATGACGGCAAAGGTGATCTTAACTTGTTTGAGACTCATTTTGCCCTGAGCAGGGGCGGCCTGTGATGACACAGACATTCCTCCTCCCGGATAAAGACCGTTCTTTCTTTTTGGATCAAAAAAGAAAGAACCAAAGAAAAAGCAATCGCTCCGCGTTGCCTTGTTTGGAGAACTGAGGGGTGTTTGAAAAGGTCTTTGCTTTGTAGGAAAGTAATCGCTCCGCGTTGCTTTGTTTGGAGAATTGTGGGGTGTTTGAAGTGGACTGTTGTAAAATCGCGTTGTAATGCTATATTTAAAGAATCGCGGAGCGGATGAAAAGGTCTTTTTGCTTCTTTTTCTCCTCAAGAAAAAGAAGGGTCTTTGCTGAAAAACAGATGAAAATGGCAATGCGGCAGCGCACCCGCTTGCAATGACCGCATGAGGCAATCGTTGCCGGGCTTGTGGAATTTGAATCTTGGTGAAAAACTATGCTTCCTCCGAAACGGCGCTGTTTCGGTATTCATTGGGGGTCATGCCGTGCTCCTTCCGAAAGGCCTTGGAGAAATAGGAACTGCTGGCAAAGCCGGCCTTTTCGGAGATGGACGCCACCGACAGGCTGCGTTTTTCCCGCAGCAGGGTTCGGGCGTACTCCATGCGCACGGCGGAGATGGACTCCGAGATGCTTTTCAGGGTATATCGCTTGTAGAGCCTGCCGATATGGGCCGAGGACATGCCGATTTCCTGGGCGATGGTCTCCACGCTGCAATCGGGGTTCTGGAAATCGGTCTCGATCATATGGTTGATGCGCTGCAGCAGCTCGGTGTGGCGGGAGCTGCGCTTATCCTCCACATTTTCGGCGATTTCATCAATGGCCCGGCAAAAGTTGGGGATGGTTTCCTCGTTGAGTGTGGTGGCATACAGGATCCGATCGCTGATTTCGCCGGACAACTCCAAAAAGTTGCCCTTTTGCAGCTCCCGGATAATGAGATTGAGGGAGAGCGCAATCTTTGCCACGGCCAGGTTCACCACGGGATAGGGATATTCGGCGGTTTCAAACAAAATGCTCCGCATAATTTCCTTGGCTTTTTCACCGTTGCCGCCGGTAACAGCCTCCACCATGGCATCCTCCTTGGCGGTGGGGTATACATACTCCCTGCCGGGAAAATGCATGAAATCCTCGGCCAGAATGACAGCGCCCGTGCCGTAAAATACCCGGTGGAACGCGGCCTCCTTGACCCGGCGAAACGCCGTGGGCAGTTCGGAGATATCGGCGCATTCCCCGCCCACCACAAAGCTGATGGAAAGGGAATAGGCGCCCTCCACGCCCTGGGACAGGGGCTGCAAAAAGGCTTCCCAGTCCGATTGATTCCAGTCGAAGCCGGTGTCGGAGGAAAGGAGGATGGCGATGCCGTCGTCCCCCATGTCGGCGGCCTCGGTGCGAAAGGCGTCGGAGCAGATTTCCAGGGCAATGTTGGTGATGCCGTAGCGCACAAGCCCCACCCCTGTGGGGCCGGTATCGCTGATGAATTTGCTGTAGTTGTCAATTTTTATCAGGACAATGCGGTACTGCACATCCGACCCGATTTTCAGCTTGAGGTCGGGCAGTGCTTTTTCCAGAGAGGCGGCGGTGCTTCCCGGCCCGGTAAGAAGATTTCGCAGCACATGCAGGCGGGACAACCGCTGAATCCGGCGGTTTTGCTCCTCCAGCGTCAGCACCTCGTCGTGCACCTTCCCCACGGGGACATAGAGCATCCGGGACAAAATATAGGCGATGCCGATGCCAAACACAACCAAAATGGCGATGACAATGGCCGTAAAGCGGGAGATGGCGTTGAAGCCCTGCATCATAACATGGTAGGGGGCCAGCCGCATGTATCGCCAGCCGTTGGCGTCGGGCGGGATGTAGCTGACAATGGTTTTTTCGCCGTCAATGTCGAGGATAAAGGTGCTGGTGCCGGTGGGATCCTCGCTGATTCTCCGGTAAAACTCCTGGCCTGAAACGTCGGTGCCCAGCTTGTAGCGGGGGGAATCGGACACGACAGTCCCGGCGGCGTCCACAATGAGAACAGAGTCCCCGTTGTCGCCGGCGGGCATCATCTGCTCCATCCAGGAATAGGAGAAATTGATAAAGATGGCGCTGTCGTAGTTGGTGTCGCCATATACGTTGGTGCGAATAAAGGTGTAGAGGAGAAGCTCCTCCTCGCGGCCGTACCGGTTGACGACGAGACGGCGGGGCATGGGCATAAACCGGCTTTTGGGCCCGCCTTCCCCCTTGACAACCGACACAATGTCTGTGTCGAAAAAGCCGCCCAGTTCCGTTGTAACCGGCACATCGTAGGCGCCGTTATAGCTGGAACTGACCGCCATGGTATTGGTGAGGCCGTTGTAGATGTAAATGGAATCGATGTAGGGAATGGAGGCCCGGTAATTTTGCAGCTGGGTCATGGAGATGCTGAGCTGAACCGGGTCATACTCCCTGCCGTACAGCAGCCACGCGATGTTCAGGTCGTTAAAGACCTGGTTGGTGATGCTGTAGGCGATGCGGTGCATGGCCGCCGTGGAGGTCATGGTCTGGGTAATGGCGGTGATGTCGGCCTCCTTAAACTTATCCAGGGTAATTTCTCTGCTGCGGTGGTAAAAGGGAATGGTGCACAGCAAAATAATGACCACAATCAGGGCCAGCAGGGAGCGCCGCAGCAAAATATAAAAGCTGTTTTTGTTTTTTGCCGATAACCATTTCACAAAGGAGCCCCCTATTCCGGCCGCAGTGTACAAGGTGTAAATGCTTTACCTATTATAGCACATATCTTGCATGGGGTCACTTGTGCGGGGCAATTCCCCGGGCGGTGCTTTCGCCATCGCGGGCAATGGCGGAGAGTCGGGGGAACAATGCCCCATAGAACTTCCCGCCCGGCAGAGTATGCCGGGCAGGAAACGGGCTGCCGATAAGGCTATTTAACGGTAGTCTTGCCGATGTTGTGCTCCTCGACATAGGCGAGCCACTGGTTGGTGTATTCCTCGCGCACCTTGTCAAGTCCTGCCACCTTGGATTTGTCGATCAGCTCGGTGATGGCGGCGTCCACATCAGCCACGAGACCGGCCTGCAGTGCGGGCAGATACTGGGCCTGCACGTTCATAACCGCTGCGCGCTCAGCCTGATAGGGGTTGCTGTCCTCGGTGAATCCGGTCCAGATGTTGGGATAGGTGTAGCCGCGGAACTCATCGTTGAGCTCCTTGAGGATTTTGCCGGTTGCCTTGGGATACAGCATGAATTCCTCGTTGCGCAGGGCCCAGAGACGGGCGCCCTCGCGGGGGAAGCCGCTGGCGTCGGGGTCGCCGATGTATTCGTAGAAGCCGTCCTCGGTTTCCTGATAGTGCTCGCCCTCAAAGCCGTACTGGGACAAGCGGTAGTAGTCTTTGTCCAGAATCAGCTTTTCCAGAACCATCAGTGCGCGCTCAGGGTTCTGGGAGGTCAGAGGCACACTGTAGCCGTTTTGGGTGGCGTGGTTGGGGGTGGCAAGCTGCTTGGGACGGTAGTAGGGGAGCCAGCCCACTTCCCAGTCGGGATGAGTGGTGGCGATGGTGTCCACCAGACCGGCATAGCCGTTGGGGGAGTTGAAGCCCAGGTCACAGGCGATTTTACCGGCCTTGAACTGGTCGGACTTGGTTTCGGTGTTGGCCAGGGCGCTCTTGGACCAATACCCGGCGTCGGCCCAGCGCTTGAACATCAGCATATCCTCGCGGAACTCGTCGCTCTCCCACCATTCCAGTACCTTTGTGGGATCCTCATAGTCGATGTACAGGCCATAGGGAACGCGCCAGTCGGCCCATTTGTACTTCATGTCCAGAATATCCCAGGAGGTGAAGTGGGCGCCGATAACGCCGAAGTTGGAGGGCATTTCCGCAGTCACCAGAATGTCGGGCTCCTTCTCCTTGATGCCCTGCATATAGGCCTCGATGGTCTCGATGGTGGTGGGCTCGGGCAGGTTGTGCTTTTTGCGCAGATCCTCCCGCCACAGGAAGCCGTAGGGCACCCACTCTTCCCACATACAGGGAACCATGTAGATGTTGCCGTTGACGCGGGTGGCGTCCCACATTTCCTTGGTTACATAGCTGTTGAGGGCGGGGGCGGCTGTGGGGACAAGCTCATCCAGAGCCAGATACGCGCCTTTATTGGCAAACAGCGGGTAGCTGAGATAGCCCGCGCTGTACAGCAGGTCGATGGGCTCGCCGGAGGAGAGCATCAGGGTCATCTTCTGCTGGGTGTTGGAGTCGTTGAAAATGTTGAATTGCAGGTTGCAGTTGAGGGTGGGGTCGTTCTGTGTCATCTTGGACAGCTCGGCCGAAACCCGCTCAAAGTCTCTGGGGCTGCTGCCGCCTGTCATCCACATGATGACGTCGACCTTCTTGGATACATCCACGGACGAGGCCGGGGTCTCGGGAGCCTTCTCGCCGGATGCGGCGGGGGCTGTGCTGGAGGCGGCCGGTGCGGAAGAAGCCGCGGTGGATGCGGTGGATGGGCTGCCGGACGAGGTGCACCCGGCAAATGTCGATGCGGCGATGCATACTGCCAGAAGCGCGTAGATCGCTTTCCTGAACATGGAATCCCTCCTGTTTCATTTTCGTTTGTTGTATTCGCCTATTTTAACGGCAACCGATGGCGCCGTCAAATACTTTTTGGGGGATGCGTCATCCCTTGACAGACCCGACGGTAATGCCGGCGATGAAATACCGCTGAACAAAGGGGTAGAGGAAGATAATCGGGCCGGTTACGATGACAACCATCGCCATCTTGATGGATTCGGTGGGAACCTGCTCGGTGCCCAGCTGGGGAATGCCCATTTCCTGGGCGAAGCGCACGCTGTTCAGCATATCGTAGAGGTAGAACTGCAGGGAGTACATGTTTTTCTTTGTGATAAACAGCGAGGTCAGGTACCAGTCGTTCCAGTAGCCCAGTGCCAGGAACAGCCCCACTGTGGCGATACCGGGGGTGATGACAGGCAGCACAATCCGCCAGTAGATGGCGAAATCGCCGGCGCTGTCGATTTTGGCGGATTCAATTATCTCGTGGGGGACGGTGCTGCTGATAAAGGTGCGCATCAATATAATGAGGAAGGGGGACATCAGCAGGGGCAAAATGCGAGCCATATAGGTGTTTTGAAAATGCAGGTATTTGGAGAGCATGATGAACCAGGGCACCATGCCGCCGCCAAAGATGGTGGTGAAGTAAATCATAAACGATACCTTGCTGCGGTATTTAAAGTCCGGCCGCTGCAAGACATAGCCTGTCATGGTGATGATGAAAAGCCCCAGCGCGGTGCCCACAACCGTACACATAATGGTGGTGCCGTAGGCGTTGATGATCCCCTCCGGATACCGAAACAGCTGCCGATAGGCGGCTGTGGAGAACACCCGGGGCCACAGGGAATAGCCCTGCCGCATCAGCACGTCGTTTTGCGTAAAGGAGCCCGACACAATCAGAACCAGGGGGAAGAGGCAGTAAATAGAAACCAGAGTGATAACCGTATACCCAATGATGCTAAACGCTATCTGGGATTTTGTCCGTTTGATTTTCATGGGAGCTGTCATGGAAAAGTCATTCCTTTCTTCAGAGACAACATGCCGTACAATTAAAACAGCGCATAGTCCTTCTGATATTTTTTGATGGCCGCGTTGGCGGACATGATGACGATGAAGCCGAACACCGACTGATACAGGCCGGCGGCGGTTCCCATTCCCACGTCAAACTCCAGCCGCAGAGAGCGGTAGACAAAGGTGTCCAAAATATCGGTGACATCGTAGAGTGTACCCACATTGCCGACGGTTTGATAGAACAGGTCGAACTGGCCGCGCATAATGCGTCCCAGAGACATCAGCAGCAGAATGATAAAGGTGGGGACCAGAAGCGGCAGCGTTATGTAGCGAATTTGCTGAAAGACGTTGGCACCGTCAATGTCCGCGGCCTCATACAGCTCGGTGCTGATGCCCGTAATGGTGGCCAGATACACAACCGTGCCGTAGCCCACGCCCTTCCACACATGCAGAGCCAGAAGGATAAACCGCCAGGCACCGGGGGTGTTGTACGCGTCAAAGGGCTGCTGCCCCAGAGAGGTAAGGATCCCGTTGAGGAAGCCTACCTCGTAGTTGAAGATGTTGTATACGATAACATTTAAGATAACGAACGATACAAAGTGAGGGAGAAACATAACGGACTGGGTGAATTTTGTGAAGATGCGACTGCCCAGCCTGCTCAGGATAATTGCAAATGTGATTTGCAGCACATGGTCGACTAAAATGAACATCACATTGTAGCTGAGAGTGTTGGCAGTCAGCTTCAGCAGCTTGCCGGAGGAAAAGAGAAACTTAAAATTCTCCATCCCCACAAAGGGGCTGCCAAAAATTCCACCCACAAAGTTGAACTTGGTAAATGCCAGGTAAATGCCTGCCATGGGAAGGTAGTTGTTGAGAAGAAAATAGACGGTTACCGGTATGAGCATAGCGAACATTACCTTGTTTCGCCGAAATTCCGCTACAAACCCATCCTTTTTCTTTGCCCTCCCGGTTGCCTTTGTCGCAGACTCCTTGGCTTTGACCGCGCCTGCCATGCAAACTCCTCCTTTGTTCCTTCGATTGGGATCCGATTGTAATTTGGGGATATTCTGGTCGAGTTGTTCGGCACCACTGCCTGTGTGTCTCTAATGTGTGCGGAATGTGTACGCGATGTGTGCAGATGGTGTGTGTTACCTGTGTCCACATCTTAGCCAAAAAAGATCGGTATGTATATAACAATTTAGCTATATTCTTGTAATTATTGTGATTTCCCAATTGTACTTTCGCGTGATTCTATCAAAAAAACGATGTTTTGCATTCATTTCTCCAACTTTTGGCAATCGCCAACCAACAAATCCACCTGTTTTCTCACAGAAAAATGTGCAGCTTGTCCGGCGCGCCCCCAAACATCCCGCGACAGGAGAAGAACAAATTTTGAACGGAATCTCCACAAATCAAAACGATATCGTATAAATGCAATTGACATTTACTATTGTAGGGATGATAATGGAACCGTACCGGCGGTTCCCACTGTGTGGAGTGGAACCCTTTGAGGGAAGGCTTTCGCCGGAATTATTACGGGAGGTATGGAAAATGACAAACGTACTGGTTGTATGCGACAGCCCCTGGCACCCGGCTGAGGTAATCGAATGGGGCCTGGCGCCGCTGGAAGGCGACGAATTCCATTTTGTATTTGTCAAGGCGGCAAAGGATATCCTTACACCCGAACGGATCGCCGGCTATCCCCTGATTCTTTGCTGCAAGGGCAACGCCGTGACCGAGGCCAACAACAACCCCTGGTTCGAGGATACCGTCACCGAGGTCGGCCCCAAGGAATTTGAGGACTACATTCGTGCCGGCGGCGGCTTCATGGCAATTCACGCCGGAACCATCGGCAAAAAGGATACCCCCTACGGTGACCTGGTAGGCTGCGTGTTCAACGGACACCCGCTGCGCTGCGGCATCGATGTCAAGGTAACCGGCGACCACCCCATCCTCAACGGCGTCGCCAAGGACTTCCACATCCGCGATGAGCACTACCAGATGACCGTCACAGCCGATGACGCCGTGGAACTCTTCCGCACTGTCTCCGAAACCGGCGGCGACCAGCCCGCAGGCTGGGTGCGGGAAATGGGCGACGGCCGGATGGCTGTGCTGACACCCGGCCACTGCGTCGATGTGTTCTATAACCCGGAATTCCAGAAAATCCTGGTCAACTCCATGCGGTGGTGCCTAAAAAAATAAACTGCGCATACATAATGCGTACAGACAGAGCGGCCTGTGTTCCGGTGGGAATGCAGGCCGTCATTTTGTCTGTGTGCGGATTTTGAGGAGCCTGCGGCGCATTTGTATTGGGGTTTCACCCCAAACCCCACCAGAGGGGTTGAACCCCTCTGGACTCCCGCAAGTCACTTCGTGGCTGCCGCCGATCACCGGGCCAAAGTCATCCGCCAAGCCGGTCAAGATGACGACCGGCTTGGCTGGTGCACTCGTCCCCGCTCTGCGCCCTTTTCCCGGCGCCCTTTGCTCCGTCCGCTCGCTCCACCTCCGGGTAAAGCCGGAGATTCCGCTCGCTGGCTTCTAAGTCTGGCAATACCGGGTAGTCCGGCGGGAATTGTGGGCCCACTCCGCGTTGCTCCGTGAACCCTCTCCGCCTTCGGCGTCGCCGCCGGACTTCCGTCCGCCGACAATTCCCGCCTCAATTTCCCACCAATCCTCCCCCAGCAATCCGCGGAGCGGCATGTGTCCAGCTTCAAGCTGGGCAAGCTGCTGCTTCTTATGAAAGGAACAATATGTGTCACGAAAGTGATAGCGAGAATGGTGGGGAAACTGCTACAATAAAGCGGAAAGCAGGATTTTTTCATTGAACCGAAAGGGTCTGTACTCCGCCCCTTGGGGCGATCCATATTCCCCTTTCGCCCCGCAGGGTGGTATAGTCCTTTGTAAAAGGACTTGTAATCTTGATACCCCGGGGCTTGCCCCGGGGAGGTTCATTGGCATTGCGTTTGTGTGGCCGGGTTTGATACAATAGTCTCAGCAAATCGTTGGCAGGGGATGGGAGGGATGACACCATGAAACGGACAAGACAGCCCATGTACATGAAGCGCACCATTATCCTCATCATGATGGCGGGGTACATGGCCCTGCTGGTGCTGCTGCTGGTGACAAGCTCATACCTAATCCGGGAATACCAGATGGAGAACCGTCGGAACGAGCGGGCCGTGCTGGTGGAATACATCACCCGCATCCAAAACGGCATGGACATCATCGACCGGCACCTGTACGATGTCTACGCCTACAACGACAACTTCAACCGCCTGGCCGGAATTTTAACCCCTGTGGAAAACTACCAAAACGCCTATGCGCTGCAGGATGTCATGAAAAACAAGCTGCTGCTGGAGGAGGATCTCCACGGCTATTTCATCTACTATGACAGGCTGTCCCAGTCGTGGTACAATGTCAACAACAACATCATCAAGGCGGAAAAGAGCTCGGCGCTCAACAAGATCATCCGCACCCACATCGGCAGCGAGGGCAACATGCGCAACTGGGTGGTGGTATCGGGCGAGGACGAAACCCTGCTCACAGTATCCTGCCGCAAGGACAATGTGGCGATTGCCGCCGTATACAGCCTGGGCAATATCGAGGCCCAGCTGCGCCAGGGCATGGATAAGCCCCTGGATGTCGTGCTGATAAACGGAAAAACCGTGCCCAAGGGAGAGACCATAGAGCGGGAGCTTGCCCTGCGGGAGGTCATCGGCGACAACCTGCGCACTTGGTCGGGGCGCATCGGCGACCGGTACGTCTACGCCGAGCGCATCGACAAAACCGACCTGTGGGTGTGCATGGCGCTGGAATACAACATTTGGAGCATCATGAATGTGCAGCAGTTGTTTTTGCTGCTGATTACCCTGATTTCGCTGTTTGCCGTCGGCTTGCTGTACCGGTTCCTGCGCAAGGAATTTCTCTATCCCCTGCGACAGCTGACCGGCATCATGAACCAAATCCGCACAGGGGAAATCCATCAGGCGCCTGTCATCACCGTCGGCTTTCGGGAGCTGCGGGATATGAGCGAGACACTGGCCGCCATGATCTCCGAAATCGAGCGGCACAAGCTGGTGGCCTACGAGGAAATCATCGAGCGCCAGCGGGCCCAGATGCAGTATTTGCAGCTGCAGCTAAAGCCCCATTTCTACCTCAACGGCCTCAAAACCCTCAACGCGCTGGCGCTGGAGGGGGAGCCGGAGAAAATGCAGGAATTGATTTTGAACCTGTCCAGCCATTTGCGCTACCTGCTCCAGTCGGAGCGGGAGGTGGTGCCGCTGCATATGGAAATCGACTTTGTGCGCAATTATGTGGAAATGCAAAAGCATGTCACCGGCCGGGAGGTGCAATGCACATTCCAGGTAGAGGATGAGGTGGCGGCCTGGTCGGTTCCGGTTCTCTGTGTCCACACCTTTATCGAAAACAGCATCAAATATGCCAAGTTTGGCAGCACCAACATCCCCCTGTGTCTCAATGTCCGGGCGGGGCTGCTCTCCATGGACGGCGAGCGCTACCTGGATATCATTGTCACGGATAACGGTCAGGGGTATCCTCCGGAGCTGCTGCCGGAGCTGAACAGCGATGTGTCCGGAGGGGACAGCCATGTGGGCATCAACAACATCAAACGGCGGTGTCGGTTCCTGTACGGGGAGAAGCTGGAGTACAGCTTCAGCAACGATGGCGGTGCCATAAGCGAATTGATATTGCCCGAGGAAAAAATGGGATAGCAAGCAGACCTTGCCCGGAAAGGGAGATTGCAATGAATGTACTGCTGGTGGACGACCAACGCGCCATTGTGGAAAGCCTGAAAAAGGGAATCCGCTGGGAGACCATCCCGGTGGAAAAGGTCTACACGGCCTGCAGCGCCCGCGAGGCCAAAATGGTGCTCCGCAACTTTGAGGTGGACGTCCTTGTCACCGACATCGAAATGCCGGAGGAGGACGGGCTGTCCCTGTTCCGGTGGACAAAGGAAGCCGTCCCCGATGTAGAGGGCGTGTTTTTAACCTCCCACGCCGATTTCAACTATGCCCAGAACGCCATTCACATGGGTGGCTTCGATTACATCCTGCAACCGGTAAAATACACGGATGTAGAGGATGTGCTGCGCAAGGTATGGGAGAAAATCAAGGACAGAGACAAAATCCGCCGGCTGGAAAACACCAAGCGACTGGTGCAGGAGCAAAAGAACCACATCCTGGACGGCCTGATCCACAAGGTCAACCTGGGCAAGGAGGAAGCCGCCAACCAGCTGTTTCGCAGCTTTCCCGAGCTGTTCCAGATGGAGTCGGAGGAACTGGTGGCCTACCCCATTCTGGTGGAGGTACTGCGCTGGAAGGGGGAAAAGCGCAACTGGGACGAAAAGCTGGTGCGCCTGGTTTTTTGCAATGTCATCGAGGAACTGTTTGAGGCGGCCAAGGGCAATGTGGCGGCGTCCGCCTTTCGGGAGGATCGCTACTGCATCCTTCTGGTGGTGGAAAAGGGGCGGGCCGACACCGCCTTTTACCGGCAGGGCATTGAGGAGTTCTACCAATTTGTCGAATCCAACATGGATTTTCAGGTAGGGGTATATCCGGCGGGGGAGACCTCCGACGAGAATTTCACCGATATCTTCGTAAGCCTCAACCGTCGGGCCGACGAAAACACCGGCCGAAAAAACAGCATTTTCTGGAAGGACAGCGAGCGGGGCGACAGGGCCAAGGAGGAGGATGTCATCAGTCTGGCAAAGGCATACATCCGCCGCAATGTCAGCAAAAACATTGCCCGGGGGGATGTGGCGGATCACGTGCATCTCAACGAGGAATATTTCTCCAAGCTGTTCCGCCAGCAGACAGGGTACACCTTCAAGGACTACGTGATGATGGAGAAAATGAATGCCGCCAAAGCCCTGCTGAAGGAATCCCGGCTTTCCATCAGCATTATCGCCTCCAAGGTAGGCTACGACAACTTCTCCCACTTCTCCAAAATGTTCAAAAAGCTGACCAACCAAACCCCCCAGGAATACCGCAAGGAAAACCAGTGAGAGACAGAAAAACGCCCATAAAGCAGCCGATAAGGCACAAATCCCCTGCCCCGCGCACAGCACCCCCGGTCGCCATCCTGACCGGGGGTGCGTCCCTGTCTCACCCAACATCCGGCGACAGCTACGGAGTAAATTGCGGGATTCCAAAGGGGGTATGTCGCCCATTCGGGCAACTTTCCCCTATAGGCGGGGTGAGGGCACAGCTGCGTCAGCAGATGTTGAGCCCTTTTTGAATGCGCCGCAGGTTCCACAAACGTCCCCCCCGGGATTGTCACTTTCGTGACATGGGGAAAAAGTCACCAAAGCGACATTGTGAAAACATCACAAAATGCACAATTAATGTCACGAAAATTGCAGAGCAAATGCCGGAAAAGGCGGTACAATGAACCCACGTCACAGCGGCAAAGCATCCAAACGTGACGCGGATCCATACAAGAACACAAACCCCACATCAAATCTGGTGCGGACAGCACTGACGGAGGGAACAACATGATGAAACGCAAATCAGGCAGAATAGCGGCTCTGCTGCTGTGTGTGGTATTGGTTATCGCCTTTGCCGGCTGCGGCGGGGCAACCGGTGCAACCGGTGCGGGCAGCACATCCACCCAGGCCGGCAGCAGCACGGCAGCCGCCGGCACATCCAAGGCGCCGGACAACGGCTCCGCCGCCGGGGACGTCACCAAGGTAGTCGTGGCAATGCCCACCGCCTATGACATGCCGGATGCCGGCGATGTGCAAAAGGCTATCAACGATATTACCGAAAGCAAATACGGCATCAGCTTCGAGTTTATGTTTATCGCCATGGGCAACTGGCAGCAGCAGTCCAACCTGCTTATGACCGGCGACGAGGTGGACATCACCGCCATTTTCTCCACCCCTCTAACCGTGTATGTGAAAAACGGGCAGCTGGTGGCGCTGGATGATTACTACGCCAATGCCTCCGGGGACTTCCAGAACGTGTGGAGCAGCGAGGAACTGCAGGGCACCACAGTTAACGGCAGCATCTATGCCATCCCCAATATGCGCAACTTCGGCAACTACATGGGCCTGAACATCGACGCGGAAATCGCCGCCGAGTTCGGCATTCAGGAAGGCCAGAAGCTGACCATGGAGGATGTGGACAAATTCATCCGCGACGCCCACGAGAAATATCCCGACCGCTACGGCATTGCCCCCCGGGGTGACAATGTCATGGGCGAGTGGAGCTGGGACGGCCTGGGCGACAACAAGTACATCGGCGTACTGCCCGACTGCGGCCAATCCATCGAGGTGCAAAATCTGTTTGAAACCGACGACTTCCGGGAGTTTTGCACCTGGACTCGCTCCTGGTACCAGGACGGCCTCATCATGCAGGACGTGCTCAGCAACACCGAGAACTGGAAGGCCCAGATCAGCAGCAAAAAGGCCGTTGCCTGCTTTGACAACTACGGCGTCAACGGCGTTGCCGACATGATTCGCACCGTCATCATCGAGCCCTGGGCTGTGGCAAACTCCTATTCCGCCCTCTGCTACGGCATGAACATCAACTCCAAGGTGAAGGATGCCGCGTGGAAGGCCATGGAAATCCTCTACACCGACACAGATGTCGCCGTCCTGCTCAACAACGGCATCGAGGGCAAGCACTACACCATGAATGACGACGGCACCATCTCCTTCCCCGACGGCAAAAGCGCCGCCGAAGTGGGCTATGGCATGGCGGATCTCAGCTGGGTTACCCCCTATTCCGCCCTCTCTCATCCCCTGGATGTCAACGGCGCCACCTTCTTTGAGGATCTCCTGGTATTCAACAAGGAGACTACGCTGAAATCCAAGGCGTTCGGCTTCTCCTTCGACACTACCCCCGTCGTGGATCAGTACACCGCCTGCATCAATGTCATGGACAAATACTACAAGGCCCTGCTGTCCGGTGCGGTGGATGTGGAAAGCACCATCGAACAGGCCAACAGCGAGTTTGAAGCCGCCGGCCTCGCCGATGTCATCGCCGCCAAACAACAACAACTGGATGCCTACCTCGCCGGTTAAAGGTCGTACTTTCTTTTTGAATCAAAAAAGAGAAGTACAAGGCCGCTCTTCGAGACGGCCTACAGAAAAAATATACGCTCCGCGGTGCCATCATTAGGGCATCGCGGAGTGATTTAGAAGGCTTAAGAGGTACGAGACCAGCGAACGGTTTGTCCGGCTTTACCCGGGCAATTAGTGAGCGTACCTGCAGAACAGGCGTATGTATGCTGCACGGACTCTGTTTTTTGTTGCAGGATACCAAGCCTCCGCATAATAAATCATTGCAGGATTCTTAAGGAGTTCAACTCCTTAAGCGGGGTGAGGGCGGAGCCCTTTTAAATGCGCCGCAGGCACCACAAGGAAAGGGAGATTGCTATGGAACGGACAGCCGACATTGCTCCGGCGACGGGAACCAAGGTCACGGCAAAGCGGGGAAAACGAGCGCGCCTGAAAATGTCGCTGGCCTTGTTTTCCATGATGATACCGGGGGCCATATACCTTATTATCAACAACTACATCCCCATGGCGGGCCTTGTCATCGCCTTCAAGCGGTTTGATTACGGAAAGGGCATCTGGGCCAGCCCCTGGACAGGACTCAGCAACTTCACCTACCTGTTCAAAACCCAGGACGCCCTGAACATTGTCCGCAATACCCTGGGCTATAACCTGACCTTTATTGCATTGGGCAATCTTCTGGCGGTCACGGTGGCCATCATGCTCAACTTCCTGCGGGGAAAATGGAACAAGAAGTTCTACCAGACCGTCATCCTCATCCCCTACCTGATTTCCATGGTGGTGGTGTCCTACATCGTATTCGGCTTTTTAAGCCAGGAAAACGGCTTCCTCAACAATCTCATCGCCTCGATGGGCGGCGAGAAAATCAGCTGGTACACCCAGGCCAAGTATTGGCCGGTCATCCTGACCATTGTGCACCTGTGGAAAAGCTTCGGCTACTCCAGTATCCTGTATTACGCCACCGTCATCGGCATCGACAGCTCCCTGTACGAGGCTGCCACTGTAGACGGCGCAGGCGCCTGGAAGCAGGTCTGGCACGTGACACTGCCGGGGCTGAAGGGCACAATCATCACCCTGGTGCTGCTGGCCATCGGCCGCATGTTCTACTCCGACTTTGGCCTGTTTTATCAGGTGCCAATGCGCTCCGGCCTCATCTCCTCGGTGACAGACACCATCGATGTCTTTGTGTACAAGGGGCTGACCCAGCTCAACGACATTGGCCGGTCATCGGCGGCAGGCTTCCTGCAATCCATACTGGGCTTTATACTGGTGCTGAGCGCCAACTTCGCCGTACGCAAAATCGATGAGGAAAACGCACTGTTTTAGAGAGGAGGAGCCGTAGTGGTCAACAAGAAAATCGGCGGTCAAGTTGCGCTGAATATCATCTTTACCCTTCTGGCCATATCCGCCATTGCCCCGTTTTTGCTGCTGCTGTCCTCCTCCCTCACCTCCGAAACCGCCCTGGTTCGGGAGGGGTACCGCTTTTTCCCCAAGGAGTTCAGCCTGCATTCCTATGTATATCTGTTCCAGAGCAGCACGAAAATTGTGCGGGGCTATGGCGTCACGCTGCTGGTAACCCTTGTGGGAACTACCGCCAGCGTCCTGATGACAACCCTGTTCGCCTACCCCCTGTCCCGCAAGGAGCTGCCCTTCCGCTATGGCTTCTCCTTTTTCGTGTTCTTTACTATGCTGTTTAATGGCGGACTGGTGCCCTCCTACATGATGTGGACTCAGACCTTCCACATCAAGAATACCCTGTGGGCACTGATTATCCCGGGCCTGCTGATGAACGGCTTCTACATCATCATGATGCGATCCTTTTTCACCGCCAACATCCCCGACGCACTGGTGGAGGCCGCCCGCATCGACGGCTGCGGGGAATACCGCATCCTGT
>JAJDGX010000035.1 GCA_030265885.1 Ruminococcaceae bacterium OttesenSCG-928-L11
GGTGCCGTTTTATTTGATGACAGTGACGCGGATAATGCCTTCGGTCGAGCGAAGAGTCTGCAGAATCTCATCCGTGACGCCGTTGTCCAAATCCAGAACCGTATACGCGTAATCGCCACGGGATTTGTTTGTCAAATTATCGATGTTGGCACCCATGGCGCCGCTGATTTTCGAAATCATGCCGGGGGAGTTGCGGTGAATGACCGTCACGCGCTGGCGACCGGTTCGCTCCACCACAACGGCGGGCAAGTTGACCGAGTTGCGGATGTTGCCGTTCTCCAGGAAATCCCGGATTTCATCGGCAGCCATGGCGGCGCAGTTATCCTCCGATTCCGGCGTGGAGGCGCCGAGGTGGGGCAGGGCGATGACGCCGGGCTGACCCAGCAGCTCCTCGCAGGGGAAATCGGTGATGTAGCAGTACACCTGCTTTTCACCCAGAGCCACCAGCAGATCGTCGTTGTCGACCAGATCGCCCCGGGAGAAGTTGATGAGGCGCACGCCGTGCTTCATCTGGTGAATGGACTGGGAATTGATCATCCCCTTGGTCTCGTTGGTGACCGGGACGTGAAGGGTGATAAAGTCGCAGTTTTCATAGATCTCCTTATAGGAGTTGGCGCGGATAATGGAGCGGGAAAGGTTCCAGGCGGAATCCACAGAGAGATAGGGGTCATACCCATAAATCTCCATCCCGAAATGCCGGGCCGCGTTGCAAACCATAACGCCGATGGCGCCCAAGCCGATGACACCCAGCTTTTTGCCCTTCAACTCCGGGCCGCTGAACTGGGATTTTCCCTTTTCCACCAGTCCCGGCACGGCCGCGCCCTGGCCCTTCAGGCCCTGCGCCCACTCCATGGCAGGGAAAATCTTCCGCGCGGACAGCAGAAGCCCTGCAATGGTCAATTCCTTTACAGCGTTGGCATTGGCTCCCGGCGTGTTGAATACGGCAATGCCCGCCTCGGAGCACTTGTCGATGGGTATGTTGTTGGTTCCCGCGCCGCAGCGGGCAATGGCCCGAACCGATTCCGGCAGCTCCAGCTCATGCATAGAGGCGGAGCGAACCAGAATCGCGTCGGGATTCTCCACATCCTCCGCATATTGATACAGCGAGGAGGGAAGCCGCTCCAGGCCGGATGGGCTGATTTTATTGAGCAATTTTACCTGATACAATAGTGTTACCCCCAAATCCATTTTTTATGAACCGAACGGGTATACCGGTGTTGTCTTATTTGTGGGCGTTCTCAAACTCCGCCATAAACTGCACCAGCTTCTCCACGCCTTCAATGGGCATGGCGTTGTAAATCGAAGCGCGCATTCCGCCAACAGAGCGGTGGCCCTTGATATTGACAAAGCCCCGTTTGTCGGCCTCAGAACAGAACTCCTTATCCAGATCCGCGTTTCCGGTGACAAAGGTCACGTTCATCATGGAGCGATAGGGAGCCGCGACAGGGGACTGGAACAGCTGGGACTGATCCAGGTAATCGTAGAGGATTTTTGCCTTTTTCTCGTTGTGGGCCTTCATTTTCTCCAGGCCGCCGATTTCATCGCGGATCCACTCCAGCACCATCTTGCAGATGTAAATGGTATAGGTGGGCGGGGTGTTGTACATGGAGTCGTTGTCGGCCATCAGCTTGTAGTCGTACATGGTGGGGGTTTTATCCATGGTCGTGCCAATCAGATCCTCCCGGACGATGACGACCGTCAGCCCGGCGGGGGCCATATTTTTCTGGGCACCGGCATAGATAAGGCCAAACTTGCTGACATCAATGGGCTCGCTGAGAATGCAGGAGGACAGGTCGGCGACCAGGGGCACGCTCCCTGTGTCGGGTATGTAGTGGAACTTTGTCCCGTAAATGGTGTTGTTAAAGCAAATGTGGAAATAATCGGCGTTGGGGTTGCACTTGGATTTATCCAGTTCGGGAATGTAGGAGAAGTTCTTGTCATCGCTGGAGGCGACCAGGTTGATCTCCCCATAGCGCTTGGCCTCGCCGTAGGCCTTTTTGGAGAACTGGCCGGTCACCATGTAATCGGCTTTCCCGGTCTTTGTCAGCAGGTTCATGGGAACCATGGTAAACTGGGAGGAAGCGCCGCCCTGCAAAAACAGGACCTTGTAGTTATCCGGAATGTTCATGGTCTGGCGCAGCAGGGACTCACATTCGCTTATAATCTCTTCATACACTTTGGACCGGTGACTCATCTCCATAACGGATTGCCCGGATGATCCATACTCCAGCAGCTCGGAAGCGGCTTTTTTCAATACAGGTTCCGGTAGGGTAGATGGGCCGGCTGAAAAGTTATAAACTCTTGCCATTTGGGTTCCTCCTCTGAAATTTTGAGTTAATGCGTTTGCGGTTCAACACACACACCCGCGCAAACGCTATCCCACGGCATTCGCCGTAACAGGTGGAGTCAATGGATCAGGCAGTTTCCGCCGACAACGCCTCAATAATCTGCGTCACCTTTTGAATATCAATGCCCGCGTCCTTCTCGAATTTCGTCTTGTCCAGATAGGGCTTCAGCTTGCCGGGAAAGAAGATTTTGTTATCATTTGTAATAAACAGCGCGGTTTTCCGCGACTTGTTGGTCAGCACGATCAAATTCTCCATAGGCACATTAAAAACCTTGTGCTGAGAGAACACGCTCCGCAGAGCAGCCATGGCATCCTCCTGCTCCAAATAGGGGTTGGGGAACACCTGCTTTTTCTCATCCCGGACAAGCTGCCAGCTTTTGCTGTCCATTTGCCCGTAATACTCGCCCCGCCCCCCCAGTGTGTGGACAAGAAGAATACCAAAGTACCCAATGAGCATATTCTCTATATGAAAGGCCCGCCCCTTGTGTTCAAAGCGGACATTGGTCAGCACCTTGAAGCCGCGGATCAAAGCGAACTTGCTCAGCACGCGGGTCGTCTTTTTTGACGCACCCTTCCCATCGGGATTCAGAACATTAATAGAAAGGAGGTAAAGTCCGAAGCCCAGTGCGCCGAAGAATAATACAGCCATTACAATGATAAGGATCAGTTCCATTGTGCCCATTGCAGATGCGGATTGCGCCATGTTTGATTCTCCCCGAAAGTAGTGTCGTTCGTTTGTCAATCGGTGTCGCACCGATTTATCACGGTGTACCGCTAAATTGAAAGCGGTATAAAAACTCATTGGGGATTAGTATAGCATAAAACTTTGTTAAATTCAAAATTATTTCGCAAATATTACAAAGGATACAAAACTGTAGCCAAAACAACAGGGTTATGCATGAATAATGTTGAGAATACTTGACAGAAATCCGCTTTTGGATATACTGTAAGGTAGAGATTTTGGGGGCCCTGTAGTCGTCCGCAGCAGCTATGCCAGCGACGATACCGCCACCGACATGTCTGAACCGGCACTGTGAAAGCTATTGGCGCGCGAACACCCGAATGGACGGTTTGTGGCCCTGTGTTTCACCGCGAGCCGCTGTTCCAATCCAGCCGGAGCCCCGGCAAAATAGGCGAGGTGTCTATGAAAACAGATTACAAGGAATTTTGTCATATTGTACCAAAGACCCCAAAGAAAAAGAAAAACCTGAAGTACATCGTTTGCCCGCTGTGTATCGGCGTTGTGGCCGCCATTACTGCGGCATGCGCCCACATTGCGGAAACTCCCGTACCCACGGCGGCGGCTATGGATGTCAATGTCAAGGCTGCGACGCAGCTGGCGGATCCCGAGGCTGCAATCGAACGAATCTATTCCACGCTGGAGGAGTACAGCACCGTGCCCCTCGACAAAACCGCGGCGGAAAAAATCGTCGGCATCGAGGCGGACAATGTGGTGGAATCCCACGTGTATTACTCCGATCCCAAATCCGGTTTGGCAGATATTGTCATTGTAAAGCCGGTGGAGGCGGAGCGAATCAGCATTCGCGAAGGTCTGTACATCTACAAGGAGCGCAAGGTGCAGGAATTTGAGAACTACGATATCCTCAACGCCCACGCCATTGCCCAAAACGCCATTGTCTATGATCAGGGCGATTATGTCATCATGCTGATGGTGGAGGACACCGAGGCGGCAAAGCTGATAATTGACGAATACATCCCGCAGTAATGCATGAAAAATCCCCCGCCCCGAGGGACGGGGGATTTTTGTGCAAATAAGCAGGGGAGGGTGGTTGCTTTGTTGTATCCCAAGCTGGGCCGAACCAGGCGTGTGCTGTTTCTCGACGAACTTCGCGGCGTCTGCCTTATCCTGATGATACTGTACCATGCGGCGTACGATTTAAACTTTCTGTTCGGCGTCGACCTTCCGTTTTATTCCGCACCCTTTGCGGCTGTGCAGCTGTTCATCTGCTGCAATTTTATTTTTATATCCGGTATATCCAGCCGCTTTTCCCGGAATAATCTTAAACGAGGCCTTGTCGTGTTCGCCATTGCCATGGCAATGACAGCGGTAACGTATTTCTTTATGCCCCAGCAAACAGTCCGGTTCGGCGTTCTGCACCTGCTGGGCGTCTGCATGATACTTCACGGCGTCATCTATTCCCCCAAGGGAGTGACCAAACGCTCTCCGCTGCTGGGCTTGCTGGTTTGCCTGTTGGTGTTTGCGTTTACATGGGGGGTCAGCCGGCACTATGTGGGATTTTTGGGCCTCTACCAAATCCCCCTGCCGTCGGTGTTGTATACCCAGTATTTTCTGTTCCCCTTAGGCTTCCCCACGCCGGATTTCGCATCCTCCGATTATTTCCCCCTGCTGCCGTGGATGTTCCTGTTTTTTGCCGGCTCCTTCCTGGGGGTTGCATTTCGGGAAGGGAATGCGCCGGGCTTCTTTTATCGGTCGAGAAGCCGCACGCTCCAGTGGATGGGGCGCCGCACACTGCCGATTTATGTACTGCACCAGCCCGTTCTCTACGGCATTCTGTACCTGTTCTTTCTTGGCCTGGAGAAGGCGGGTCTCCGCTGAGACATTGCACTGAATATACATGTATATACTGAAAAGTTTCCTTTTATCAAAAGGGAACTTTTTGGCATTATAAACAAGCTGTTCAAGGTTTTTACAGAATTTGGGTCACGGTTTTAGGCCCGATTTCGAAAGAATACACAACTTAAAATAGGATAATCACTATACAATATACTAATTTAGTGGTATAATGTGAAAGTACGTTGCCGAGGGTCAACGGAAATACCGGGGGTAGGGAGTGCGGTTGTTGCGTTACTTTTCTTATGTTGAAAATGCTGCGCTGAACATTTCCAACAATGCGGTTATCAAGGCGATTCGAAAAGGGCTTCTATATATGATGCCGCTGGTACTGATCGGATCGTTTGTGCTGATGTTTTTAAACATCCCCATTGCGGCATTTCAGAACTTCATGAATTCGCTGTTTCACGACAGTTGGCGCGAAATTGGGCTAAAAATTCACAACGGTACATTCCAGTGCATGGCGCTGTTGGCCGTTATGTCTATTAGTTACGCCTATATTTCCGACATTAAAAAGGCCGGCGGCCTGGACATCAATCCCATTTTTGTCTCGCTGACTGCCTTTTCCTCCTATCTGGCATATTTCCGGGAGGAAAACGCCCTTTTGGCGTCGGACAATGCCAGCTCCACCGGCGTATTTGGCGCCATCATTGTGGCCATCGTCGCCACCCAGCTGTTTGTCTGGTTCTACCGCGTCGTGCCGTTTCGCGACGCCTTCTATTCCTACGATTCTGATACGCTTCTGCTGACATCGCTGCGCTCGTTTCTCCCGGCACTGCTGACAGTGGTAGTATTCGCCCTGAGCAGGCTCCTTATCGATATAAGCGGCATATCTCAGTTCATCGGCAGAATCTACGAGAATATGAGCATGGCCTTTGCCGGCTCCAGCGGCAATCTGTTCAGCGCCATTGTATTTGCCTTTATCACGAATCTGCTGTGGTTTTTCGGTTTGCACGGTACCAATATTTTGGATGGAATCGCCCGGGATCTCTTTGTGGTAGCCAGCGAAACCAACGTCGAGCTGGTGGCGCAGGGAATGGCGCCCACCCAAATTTTGACAAAGGAATTTTTTGACGCCTTTGTGTATATGGGCGGCTGCGGCTGCACCATGGGCCTGATGATAGCATTGCTGATTGCAGGCCGGCGAAGCAACATCAACCAGGTGGCCAAGTTTTCGTTTTTCCCGGGACTGTTCAACATCAACGAAATGATGGTGTACGGGCTTCCCATTATCTTCAACCCCTACTATCTGGTTCCGTTTTTGCTGGCGCCGATTGTCCTGTGCATCACCACCTATGCCGCCATGCGTCTGGGGCTTGCGCCGCTGACCATCGCGCGGGTTGAATGGACGACTCCCGTAATCATGTCGGGCTACGTCAGCACAGGCTCTGTTGCCGGCGCCATCATGCAGCTGTTTAACCTGGCAGTCTCCGTCTGCATCTATATCCCCTTTATCCGCCTGTATGAGCGCAATCTGCAAAAGCGGAACAGGGAAGTCTTTGAGCAGCTTAAGCAGGAGGCCTTCAAGGACGAGCGGGATCCTGCCGACAAAATCATCAACCGCAACAACGAACTGGGCAATCTGGCCCGTTCCCTTGTATCGGAGCTGAATGACTGCCTGCACGGCAAAATCGATGCCCTTCACATGGAATACCAGCCCAAGGTGTCCTACGATGGCCGGGTAGTGGGGGCAGAGGCGCTGATGCGGTGGGAACATCCGGTTCACGGCTACATTTCCCCCCTGGTCATCCTCATGCTGTGCGAGGAGGCCAATCTGGAAAACCGTCTGGGCGAGTGGGTTTTGAAAACTGCCTTCCGCACGCAAAAGCGGTGGACGGATATGGGGTATGAGGACATCCGTCTATCGGCCAATCTGTCGCCCCGGCAGCTGAAGGACGACGAGGATCTGATCGCCCTCATGACCGCGATTGTAAAGGAAACCAAGCTGAATCCCTATTATATGGAACTGGAACTGACCGAAAATGTGGCGGTGGATCAGTCTCTCACCACCCGCAAAAAACTGGAAGCCATCAAGGACATGGGCATCAGCATCTCCATTGACGATTTTGGCATGGGCAATTCATCTCTGCTGTATTTGCGCGATTTGTATGCCAACGTTGTCAAAATAGACATTACCCTCGTTCGTTCCATCAACACAGACCGGCACAGCCAGGGAATTGTCCACTCCATCGTCCAGCTTTGCAACGAGTTGGAGGTGGGACTGGTGGCGGAGGGCGTGGAGCGGGAGGATCAGCTGCAGAAGCTTCACGAATTGGGGTGCGACTGCTATCAGGGCTTCTATTTCAGCAAGTCCCTCCGGTTTGACGATTTCATCCGGTATGTGGACACCCACAATCCACCCCAATAATCGCGAGTAAAACGCATTTAACCCGGTATGGCGGCAGGGAACGGTTTCTTGTGCCATGCCGGGAATTTCATATGACAGGATGTTGAGACATGGAGCGCAAAACAATGCTGCTGATTTTCAATCCCAAGGCTGGCCTGGAACTGTTTCGGCAAAACCTGTTTGAGGTGATTGACAAGTTTACGGCAAACCGATTTCTTGTCACCGCATATCCGACCCACCACCAGCGGGATGCCTATGAGGCCGTGACCCTGATGGGCTCCGATTTCGATTACCTGGTTTGCTCCGGCGGGGACGGAACGCTCAACGAAGTGGTGGATGGCCTGATGAATCTGGATGTGAAGCCGGTTTTCGGGTACATCCCATCCGGCACCACCAACGACTTTGCCCATTCCGTAGGCATACCGGACGACGTTTTGCACGCCGCCGATGTCATCTGCAACGGAGAGGCGCGCCCCATTGACGTGGGCAAATTTCAGGGGGATTACTTTTCCTATGTCGCGGCGTTTGGACTGTTTACTGATGTCTCCTACGGCACGCCCCAGAGTATGAAAAACCTTCTCGGCCACGCGGCTTACATGCTGGAGGGGGTAAAGCGGCTGGCCAGCATCAAGCGCTGGCACTGCCGCATCGACTGCGACGGCGAAATCATCGAAGGGGACTTTGTGTTTGGCATGATCACCAACTCCATGTCCATCGGCGGATTTCGGCTGCCGATCGAGCACGAGGTCAAGCAGGGGGACGGGCTGTTCGAGCTGATTTTGCTCAAGCAGGTTCGCCGCCTTGCCCATCTGCAGGACATCATCGGGGCCATCACCGGCACCAACAGAGCCAGCGAGTATTTCATTGTGCGCTCGGCGCGAAAAATCACCGTAACCTGTACCGAGCCGCTGGATTGGACGCTGGACGGGGAGTATGGCGGGCAATATGAGCAGACGGAAATTCATGTCTGCCAAAACGCCCTCAGCCTGATGATGCCCATCCCCAAAACGGCAGCGGAGACCCTGGAGCAGCTGACCGGCGGGGCGGAGTCCAATCCAGACCAGGCGTAAGCAGTTTCAAAAGTTAAGTTTTGGGTCAACCCTTTTTTAAAAGGGTTGCGGGTTTCCAAAGGGCAGAGCCATTTGGTCGCTCTCCGCAGAGAGCGAAATCCCCGATGGAGCGTTTTGGACAAACAGAGAGGGCGGGATAGTTCCCGCCCTCTATATATTTGGTGTGTCAACTGGCTTTAGCTTGCTTCCAGACACCATAAACAGTACATTGTTGTCGATGATTACATCCAGGCGAAAGTGGGGCCGCAGCAAATTGATGAGCCCCTGGGCAGGCAGCATGGAGAAGAGGGAGTCCTCACCCTCGCCGCTTCGGCGGGACTGAGGGTGGGAGATGGTCAGCCGCCCGCCCGGCTTGAGCAGGGAAGCGATGTGGGCGACAAGCTGCTCCTGGTCGGAAAAGTGCTGAAACGCGTTGTAAAAGATGCAGAAATCCACCGATTCCTCGTTGAACGCCATCTCCGCCACATCCACGCAGGAAAAGGACACCCGGGGATCCGTAACCCGCTCCTTGGCGGCGGCAATCATGTTTTCCGCAAAGTCCACAGCCCAGATCTGCTCCGGCCTGTATCGCAGCAAATAGGGCTCCAGAAATCCCGCGCCGCAGCCGGCATCCAAGATTGTCCAGCCAAATTTAATGTCGGAGAGCCGCAGCACCGTCCGCACATTTTCCTCGTCGATTCGGCGGGGCTTTTTGTTGGCCCACAGCTTTGCCGCACCGTTAAAAAATGCTTTTGTATCCGTCATTCTCTCATTCTGCCCCAGTATCCGTCTCAATTTTCACACCAATCTTCGTGCCCATCGGGGGGCCAAGCTTGGCATAATACACGCACCAGTATACCGCCTGCGCCGTGGATTGTCAACGAACCTTCCCCACAGCACATTTCCCAGAGAAACCCCATTGACGCCAAAACGCCGGGAGTCAGGCTCCCGGCGTTTTGCTGGTCAAATAAGCATCAACAGCTTATTTGTTTTTCAGGTTATAGAAGGACTGTACGCCGTCATAAATCGCTTCGCAGCCCAGCATGCTTTCGATTTTCAGCAGGCGGTTGTACTTGGCGATGCGGTCGGTGCGGCTCATGGAGCCGGTTTTGATCTGGCCGGCATTGGTGGCCACAGCGATGTCGGCGATGGTGACATCCTCGGTCTCGCCGGAACGGTGGGAGACAACAGCGGTGTAACCGGCGCGTTTCGCCATTTCAATGGCCTCAAAGGTCTCGGTCAGTGTGCCGATCTGGTTGACTTTGATGAGGATGGAGTTGCACATGCCCATCTCAATGCCGCGGGCCAGGCGCTTGGTGTTGGTGACAAAAAAGTCGTCGCCGACCAGCTGCACGCGGCTGCCGATGCGGGCGGTCATCTTTTTGTAGCCGTCCCAGTCGTTCTCGTCCAGGCCATCCTCAATGGAGATGATGGGGTATTTGTCGAGAAGGCTCTCGTAGAGGTCGATCATCTCGTCGGCGGTCAGGGAGCGGCCCTCGCCGGCCAGGTCATACTTGCCGGTCTCCTTGTTGTAGAACTCGGAGGAAGCGACGTCCATAGCGATTTTGATGTCGTCGCCGGGCTTGTAGCCGGCAGCGGTAACAGCCTCGATGATAACCTTGATGGCATCCTCGTTGGATTTCAGGTTGGGAGCAAAGCCGCCTTCGTCGCCGACAGCGGTGTTTTCGCCCTTGTCATGGAGCACCTTCTTCAGGGCATGGAACACCTCAGCGCCCATCCGGATGCACTCTTTGAAGGTTTTGGCGCCCACAGGCATAATCATGAACTCCTGGAAGTCAACGGAGTTGTCGGCATGGGAGCCGCCGTTGAGGATGTTCATCATAGGGGTGGGAAGCTGCTTGGCGTTGAAGCCGCCCAGATACTGGTACAGGGGCAGGCCGTGGTAATCGGCTGCGGCATGAGCAACAGCCATAGAAACGCCCAGAATGGCGTTGGCGCCCAGCTTGCCTTTGTTCTCGGTGCCGTCGAGAGCGATCATGGTATGGTCAATGAGTGTCTGCTGGGTCACATCGTACTTGCCGATGAGAGCGGGGGCGATGACGTCGTTGACGTTGGCAACAGCCTTCAGAACACCTTTGCCCAGATAACGGGCCTTGTCGCCGTCGCGCAGTTCAATGGCCTCATGCTCGCCGGTGGAGGCGCCGGAGGGAACCATAGCGCGGCCATAGGCGCCGGATTCGGTGTAAACTTCAACTTCCACAGTGGGATTGCCACGGGAATCGAGGACTTCTATTGCTTTAATATCGCTTATTTTGGACATGGGCAGTCACTCCTTAATAGTTATATTGTTTATATTATAACAAGACAAGTGGAAATTTAAAAGGGCTTTCCGAGAAATATTGCCAAATATGTGCATTGTTACAGGAAAAGCCGATTGCCGCAAAGGACTTTGTGTGGTTTTGCAAGGAAATGACAAAGGCGGCAAAACTCCCGATAATCCCGGCGGCTTCGCGGGGAAGCCCCTATGGCGAAGCGTCACAAGAAATATTGCCAAACCGTTGCGGATTTTGATTTGATTAATATGGATTTTGCGTGTATACTGGTATGGTAAAAAATTAACACGGCCTGGCCGTCAAAATGGGAGGATATATACTTATGCTGGTAAATGCGCGCGATATGTTGGTCAAAGCAAGCAAGGGGCATTACGCAGTTGCACAGATTAACATCAACAACCTGGAGTGGACAAAGGCTGTCCTGCAGACCGCTCAGGAGCTGCAGAGCCCGGTTATTCTCGGCGTGTCCGAGGGTGCGGGAAAATACATGACCGGAATGGCCACCGTGGCCGCGATGGTCAAGGCGATGGACAAGTCTCTGGGCATCACTGTGCCTGTGGCGCTCCACCTGGATCACGGCTCCTACGAAGGCTGCCTGGACTGCATCGAGGCCGGCTTCACCTCCATTATGTTTGACGGCAGCCATTTCAGCATTGAGGAAAACGTACAGAAAACCACCGAGCTGGTCAAGAAGGCCCACGACCTGGGCATGAGCATCGAGGCGGAGGTTGGCTCCATCGGCGGCGAGGAGGACGGCGTCGTCGGCGCAGGCGAAGTGGCCGACCCGGCGGAGTGCAAGCGCATCGCCGACCTTGGCATCGACTTCCTGGCGGCTGGCATCGGCAACATCCACGGCGTATACCCCGATAACTGGAAGGGCCTCGACTTTGACGCTCTGGGCAAAATCAACGAGATCACCGGCGGCATGCCCCTCGTGCTTCACGGCGGCACCGGCATCCCCGAGGAAATGATCAAAAAGGCCATCAGCCTGGGCGTTTCCAAAATCAACGTCAATACCGAATGCCAGCTTACCTTTGCCGCGGCAACCCGCAAGTACATCGAAGCGGGCAAGGATCTGCAGGGCAAGGGCTTTGACCCCCGCAAGCTGCTGGCTCCCGGCGCAGAGGCCATCAAGGCCACCACAAAAGAGAAATTCGAAGTATTCGGAAGCATCGGCAAGGCATAAAATAACGTTGCAGCGAAAAGCACCGGTTGCCCAAAACCGGTGCTTTTCTTTATGAAACTACGCGATTTGGGCACGAAACGAACACCCCCGACAGGCGGCAGCGGGGCGTTGTTGAAAAATACATAAAATGGAAGCGAATTGGAACGAAATCTCTACTGGCCCAAGTAGGAAATTTAACACAAAGTTAATATTCCGTTCATACATAGATTGTATGATTGTCCTAGTTGTTTAGTGTATTGTTACAAATAGTACACCATGGAGGAAAGAGCATGGCTATTGAGAAACGGAAGAGAAAAAAGTGGAAGATTGTGGCGGCGGTAGCGGTAATCGCTGTTGCTGCTGCCGGCATTGGCATGTACAACATGCAAAAAAATGCTGGGCCGATACACCCCTTTGCGGATACCACACCACTGACCCGAATGGATCTGCGCAACATGGTCAACGTTACGGGAACGGTAAAAAGCACCCAGACAAAGAAGGTGTATACCCAGCTTACATACCCGGTAGAGGCCCTGAGCGTCCAGGTGGGGGATGTGGTGGCCGAGGGCGATATTCTGTGCCAGCTGGACACCCAGTCGCTGGAGGATGCCATCACCGATAAGACGACCAGCATCAACAAATCCGCCCAGAGCGCCAACCAGAAACTGGCCGATGCCCAGAGAACCTACTCCATTGCCCAAACCATGCTGGAAAAGGATATGAACTCCGAATTGATGGCTGCCCAGTCGACTCTGCGCAGGGCGGAGGTCACCATGCAGGAAATGGCAAGCGACCTGATAAACAGCCGCAACGAAATGCAGGACGCCAGGGACATCGAGGACTCCGAGGCGCTGGAGCAGTATAAATTTGCCAGCAGAAAGGCCCAGCTTGCCTACGACAGCAGCAAGGAGGCCGTGGCGGAGGCCAAGGCCAACCTGAAGGTTGTGGAGGAGACCATCAAGCAGAGGCTGGAGGAATACCAGACCGAGATCCAAAAGGCGAAAGTGGATACGGATCTCAGCGACCAGTGGCTGGCCGTTACCCGCCTGCAGGAGGACATCGAAAAATGCACCATCAAGTCCCCGGTCAGCGGCGTGGTTACGGCGGTGTATGCCACCGAGGGTGCCTCTGCCAGCGGACTGATGTTTGTCATCGAGGACACCGACAGCCTGAAAATCGGCACCCGGGTCAAGGAATACGACATTGCCGCCATCGAACTGGGCAATTATGTGGAGATTAAGTCCGACGCAACAGGCGACGATGTCTATGACGGCAAGCTGGAGAAAATTGCCCCCACCAGCGTAAAGACCGCCACCGGCGACATTGACACCTCCTCCGATGTGGAGTTTGAAGCGGAGGTCTCTGTCCAGTCCTCCCAAACCAATCTGAAAATCGGCATGAAAACCCGCATGAATATCGTGTACGAGGAAAAGCAGCAGGTGCTGGCTGTTCCCTACGAGGCGATTGCATACAATCAGGAAGGCGCCACCGTCGTATACGTGGCCAAAATCGGCGAGGATGGCCTCGGCACAGTGGAGTCTGTGGCGGTGGAAACCGGGATGGAAAACGACTTCTATGTGGAGGTTATCTCTTCGGATCTGACCGAGGGTGACCTGATTATTACCAATATCGACGCTGTGGCGCCCGGCATGCAGGTGACGACAGTGGATCCGATGGCAATGGCTTATGGCGGCCCGATCGCAGGGTAATCCTGCCTCAATGAGAAAGGTGGGATGAAATATGGACAATTTGGACAATTTGGATACGGAAAAACGTTCAATTATAGAAATGGACGGGGTTATCAAGCGCTTTTACATCGATACCCCCAATGAGCTGACTATCCTGAAGGGGATCAGCATGTCCGTGCGGGAAGGGGAGTTCCTCTCCATTGTCGGCGCGTCGGGCTCCGGCAAATCCACGCTGATGAATATCATCGGCGCACTGGATCGCCCCACAGAGGGCACCTACATCCTGGGCGGAGAAAACATCCAGAAAATGAACACCAACAAGCTGTCCGATGTACGAAACCGCCGGATTGGCTTTGTGTTTCAAACCTTTAACCTGATTCCCCGAACCAATGCCCTGAAAAACGTGGAGCTTCCCATGCTGTACAGCGGCATTCCGTTTATGGAGCGCACCCGGCGGGCCAAGGAACTGCTAAAGACAGTCGGCATGGAGGATCGCATGAAGCATCTTCCCAGTGAATTGTCCGGCGGCCAAAAGCAGCGCGTTGCCATTGCCCGCGCCATGGCCAATGACCCCGATATCATACTGGCCGACGAGCCGACAGGCGCTCTGGACACAGAGACCGGCCGCATGGTCATGGATATCTTTCACAAGCTGAACCGGGAGCAGGGCAAAACCATCCTGCTCATCACCCACAACCCGGAGCTGGCAGCCGAAACCGATCGAATCCTGACCATCAGCGACGGAGAGATCATTGGGGAAGAGATCCTGAACGCGACAGAGGACACCGGGGAAATTCGCGAGGAAGGGGAGGCTGCCCAATGAGCATAATCGAAAACATTCTGCTGGCCATATCCGGCCTGCGCTCGGCTAAAATGCGCTCCCTGCTCACCATGCTCGGCATTATCATCGGCATCGGCTCCGTCATCGCCATTGTCACCATCGGCAACGCGATGACAGCGGCTGTTACCGGTCAGTTCTCCAGCTTTGGCATTCGCAACATCGATGTGGGCCTCTACTCCAAAACCGGCTCCTACGGCACACCCAGCGAATCCGACCTGTTGAGCATGGAATCCATCGAGCGGTTTGCAGAGCGGTTTGCGGGGAAGGTAGACGCCTATACGCTCCAGGAAAGCGTCGGTATGGGTACGGCGAAAGATGGCCGCAAGTACGCCAATGTACGCGTTATGGGCGTCAACGACGGGTTTGCCATTGCCCAGAACTTCAAGCTGCAGCAGGGGCGGTTTCTGAACCTGCGGGAGGTAAAGGGCACCAAAAATATGGCCGTTGTATCCGACCGTCTGGTGACCAATCTCTTCCCCCCCAATCAAAGCCCCCTGGGACAGGAAATCAAGGTCACCATCATGAACGAGATTCACACCTTTACCATAGTGGGCGTGTACAAGTACGAAGCCAGCGCCTATGAGATGAACATGGGGTCGGAAAAGGATATCATGACGATGATGTACATCCCTGTCTCGACGGCAAAGCGCATCGCCGGCACAGAGGAAGGCTACGACTACATCACGGTAACCGCGTCGGAAACGGCGGATCCGACACAGCTGGGAATGGAAATTGAGGAATATTTCGCCAAAGAATACGGGCGAAATCAGCGGTATGGCATCATCACCTACAGCATGCAGTCCATGCTGACGGAGATAACCACCGTGATGGATACTCTGAAGCTGGCAATCTCCATCATTGCGGGGATTTCGCTGCTGGTCGGCGGCATCGGCGTCATGAATATTATGTTGGTGTCCGTGACGGAGCGCACCCGGGAAATTGGCACCCGAAAGGCTCTGGGAGCGCGAAACAGCGCCATCCGCATCCAGTTTATTGTAGAGGCGATGATCATCTGTTTGATAGGCGGCATCATCGGCATCATACTGGGGCTGGCAATGGGCTTCGGCGGCTTTTCCCTGATGCGGTCGGCAATGGCCCTGGATGGCTTTAATGCATCTCCGGATGTATCGGTTATTGTTGTCGCGGTGTTGTTTTCCATGGGAATCGGCGTGTTTTTTGGGTATTATCCCGCCAACAAAGCGGCAAAGCTGGATCCCATTGAGGCGCTGCGCTACGAATAAAGCGGCACAAACTCTCCTTCTGTTGATTTAGGGACACGAAAGGGGAGGGGGAGATCCGTTTTCCCTCGAATTCGAAAAAGTATAAATCAGCCGACTGCGGTTTTTTTCGCAGTCGGCTGATTTGCGTTTACAGGTATTACTTTGTAGGGACTATTTTTGTTCATCCGGATCGGAATCTGGCTTGGAAGAAGTCGATTTCCCCTGTTCCCGAGAGTTTGTTAAATTATTAGCAATCTTTATTTTGGAAAGAGGGGACTGGTTGGCTGCATTTTCGATTTGCGAGTTGGCAACATGGGTATAGATTTCTGTCGTCGCCAAATTTGCGTGGCCCAGAATTTCCTTCAGCACGCGGATGTCTACATTGCCGTGCTGATACATCAGCGTGGCGGCTGTGTGTCGCAGCTTGTGGGGCGAGTATCCTTTGCCGCTGAGGCCGGCGGATTTCAGGCAGGATTCCACGATTTGCTGCACTCGTCTGGCCGTTAGCCGCGTGCCGCGCTTGGAGAGAAACAGCGCATCCCTGTGTGCCGCGTTTTGAGGCGGCTCCCGTACCTGCATGTACTGGTCAATGGCAAACAGACAGGCTTCGTTGAGATAGATGATCCGCTCCTTGTTGCCCTTTCCCAGCAGCTTCAGCGTGTTTCCGCGTATGTCGTAGGTGTTGATGCCGACCAGCTCCGAAAGGCGCATGCCGCAGTTCAGGAACAGCGTGATAATGCAGTAATCTCTGGCAGAATCCCGTGTGTCAATATGGGAAATCAGCTCCAGACTTTCCTCCAGCGTCAGGTATTTCGGCATGCTCTTTTTGCTGTTGGGAACCTCCAGATCCTTGACCGGATTTTCCTTTAGAGTTGTGGTGTTGACGGTGAGATACCGAAAGAAAGCACGGATGCTGCTGACCTTGCGGGAGCGGGTCTTTGCGTTGTTTTCCCGCTGTGTCATCACGTAATTCAGGTAGGCATACACATCGGACAATGTGATGGAAGCCAGCATTTCCACATCGATGTCGTCAATGGGAATCTCGTGAAACTCCAGCTGGGGATCGATGGGTGTCTTGATGGATTTTATGTAGCGTAGGAAAGTACGCAGATCAATATAGTACGCGTGAACCGTTCGTTGGGAGCGCCCGCGAATTGTCAGTAGATAAAACAGGAAGTCCTTGAGAAGCTGCGGACAATCGTTGTATTGAGCAAGACCATTCGTCAATTGAAAACCCCTCCTCTCAATTTCGCTAAATTTTCATTTAACGAAATTGCCTCCGATGATTGAATCGTTTTTTCACACCTCTTCATTCTATCACCTTTGCCAAGTTTAAACAATGTGTGTTGGGTTAGAAAAAAATGTCAGCATTCCCATCTCATCCGAATGCCCTCTCCTGCCCGGTAAAAAAACAGGAGCAGCCGTGTGTGGCTTGCTCCTGTGGAATGTGAGAAGGTTTTGGTGTTGCCGGTGTCAGGGTTTTGCGTTATCGTCCAGGCTTTCATCGGCTCTGGCGTCCGGCTCGACCGGGATATCGGCGGTGATGCCTTCCGGCGTGACCGGTATGGGCTTGAAGATGCGGATGACGCCTTTGTTGTGCAGCTCCATTGTGATTTGCACCACAATCGGCATGATGATCATACCGAAAATCCCCAGCAGCTTATAGCCGATATAGATGGATACAATGGACGCGATGGGATTCAGGCCCAGCTTCTGCCCTACTATATGGGGCTCGATGATATTGCGCACCACCGTGACAATGGCATATAGGATGATAAGCCCCAGCGCAAAGGAGAAATTCCCCTGCAGCAGCTCCACCAATGTCCACGGAATCATAATGGCGCCTGTTCCAAACAGCGGCAGCGCGTCGAAAACAGCGATGCCAAGCGCTATGGTTACGGCGTTGGAGGTTCGGAGAATCAAAAGACCCACGGCCAACTCCACAAAGGTGATCATCATCAGCTTAAAGATGGCTTTCAAATATCGGAACACGATGTCATAGATTACCACCTTCAGCTCAGACAAGACGTTGATGGCCTTTTCCGGCAGCTGTGCTTTGATGAAGGCGATGACAGTGTCATACTGCATGCCGACCAAAAAGGACAGCGTGATTGTAAACACAAAGGCGATGGCAAAGGACGGGATTTGGCCTGTAAAGCGGGTAACGTACCCCATGCCGGATTGGGATAAGGACAACAGCCAGGACTGGATGGTGCTCATCAGGCTGTCCTGCATGCCGAGGATGCGCTCCTCCCAATCGAGGGGAAGCCGCCCAAGAAGCTGCTCGATGTGGCTGCCGATGTTCTGGATGGTTGGCGCTATGACGGTGTCGTAGTACGCGGGCAGCGTGGTAAATACATCCCGCATGACGTAATACAGCTGCATAATCAGTTCAAACAGCACAAACCCAATCAGCCCGTAAACCAGAATCATCACGGTGATGGAGGCGGCCTTGTGGCTGAACTTCAATTTGTTGTTGACAAAACGGATCGCCGGATTTACAATACTGACAATGCAGAAGGCCAGAATAAACGGCAAAACCCACCCCAGCGCGTACTTTATTCCCAGATAGACCAGGACGATCACTGTGGCATAATACGCAATATTTACTAGAAAGGTCAATTTGCTTTTTGATTCCGGTGTCATACTGTTACCTTTTCCCTTTCCAAAAATATGATACAGCAAGGGGACGATTTTATCATGCAAAAACCTGAGGGAACCCGCCGGCAGGACATTGCCTGCGCACTGTTTCAGGAGGGATACAACTGCGCCCAGTCAACCTTTGCCGCGTTTTCGGGAGACGCGGGCACAGAGCGCGCCGTACTGCTGCGGATTGCCTCGCCCTTTGGCGGCGGCATTGCAGGGCGCAAGGAAAGCTGCGGCGCACTGACCGGTATGCTGATGGCGGCCGGGCTCATTCAGGGATGGGATGAGGCGAAATCGCCGGAGGAAAAAGAGGCGTTCAGCGCACAGATGCGTGCCCTGATTGGGCAATTTGAGGAGGCCTGCGGTCACACCGATTGCGCGTCTTTGCTGAACCGCAATGGGGACGCCCTGCCAAAGCGGGAGTATTGCACCGGCTTGGTGCGGGAGGCTGTCGCGATTCTGGAGAAAAGCATCGGCCTGTAAGTGCCGTTCAGACCATATCCCGGGTGAAGGCGCCTGTCTTTGCCCGGGTCAGTGTTTGCAGCGCCTGGGGAGGCAGCAAAACCTGCTTTCCCCTCACCCCTGCGCTGACGGCGATTTCTTCAAAGACCATGGCACTCTCGTCGAGAAAGGTGGGGTATTCCTTTTTCATACCCAAGGGCGAGCAGCCGCCCCGGACATAGCCTGTCAGCCCCAGCAGCTCGTCCACCTTCACAAGCTCCAGGCTTTTTTCCCCCGCACAGGCGGCCAGGGCCTTCAAATCCAGATGCTTGTCCACTGGGATGCAGCATACGCAGACAGCGCCCTTGGGCCCGCGTGTAACCAGGGTTTTGAACACCTGCCCCGGCTCCATCCCCACCTGCTCGGCCACGTGACGACCGTCAAAATCGTCCGGATCGAATGTGTATTCCTTGACTGTGTAGGCCACGCCCGCTGTGTCGAGCAATCGCATGGCGTTTGTCTTTCCCTTTTTTGTTGATTTTTCGATTTTTGCCATATATGAAACTCCGTTTGACTGCATTGCAGCATTATATATTGGTAGTATATGGATAACTATACCACAATATTAGCGCGGCAACAATATGAGGCAGATTAAAATACAATGAAAAACACAGTGTGGCCATGGCCGATCTGAATATAAAAGCGCACCCATTTTTGTAATCGTTTACAAAAATGAATATTTTTACCGATTTTGTGGGAAAAGCCAGTGGATTCCATCGCGATAATGTGGTACGATACCATCTGGATGAGGCAAGTATTTCAATTTGTGTTTTTGGCTGGAAATGAGGGTTGCAATATGATAATCAAGGATAAAAAGTTCTATTTGTACTTCTTCTCCCTGGCGATTCCCATGATGCTGCAAAATGTGGTGGTGCTGGGTGTCAACCTGATGGACAACCTGATGCTGGGCGGCTACAGCGAGCTGTCTATCTCCGCCGCTGCCGTTGCCAACCAGATTCAGTTTGCGCTGCAAATGCTGACCATGGGCATCTGCGAGGGCGTTGTGGTGCTGAGCTCCCAGTATTGGGGACAAAAGCGCCTGGGTGAGATGAAAAGCATCATCGGCATAGGAATGAAGCTGCAGGTCGTGCTGGGAATTTTGACCTTCCTGCTGGTGGCCTTCTTCCCCTATCAGCTGGCATCTCTTTTGACCGACGACGCCGCCACCATAGAGGAATGCGTAAAATACCTGCAAATCATGAAGTACACCTATCCCCTGTTTTGCATGATGAACATGCTGGTGTCCTCCATGCGGATTGTGGAATCGATTAAGATTGGGTTTGCCATCAACATCACGGCCCTGGTGGTCAACGTAATCTTCAACTACATCCTTATCTTTGGCCATTTTGGCGCACCGCGATTGGGCATCGTCGGTGCCGCGATTGCCACTCTCCTTTCCCGTATTGTGGAATTTGCAATTGCCGCAGTGTATGTTTTGAAGGTGGATAAAAAGCTGCAGCTGAAAATACGGGAATTTTTCCGCATGGATTTTTCGTATCTCAAGGATTATCTGCGTGTGGGCATGCCGGTTTTGCTGGCGAATTTTGTGTGGGCTGTCGCAAACGGCGCACAGGTCGCCATTCTGGGCCGTTTGGGTGCGCAGACACTGGCTGCCAACAGCATCGCAAGCACCCTGTTTAACCTAGTCTATGTGGCCAGCGGCGCGGTGGGAAGCGTCTCGGGCATTATCATCGGCAAAACGGTGGGCGAAGGTGATTTCGACAGGGTCAAAAATTATGCCCGCTCCCTGCAACTGGTGTATCTGGGGGTCGGTGTGTTTTCCAGCGCGTGCCTGTATCTGGTAAAGCTGGCGATTTTGCAGTTTTACAACATTGCGCCGGATACCTATGCGCTCACCAATACCTTCTTGAATATTCTGTGCATCACCATCATTGGCTCCTGCTATCAGGTGCCGTGCTTGACCGGCATTGTCCGGGGCGGCGGCGACACAAAATTTGTGCTGATAAACGACACCATCCACCAATGGCTGATTGTGCTGCCGGCTGCGTTTATCGCGGCGTTTGTTCTGGAGCTCCCCCCTGCTATCGTGTTTGTGTGCTTGAAGTCGGATCAGATTCT
>JAJDGX010000036.1 GCA_030265885.1 Ruminococcaceae bacterium OttesenSCG-928-L11
ATTTGCGCCCGCACCTGCCAGAGGCGGGGTAAAGCCCGCCTCTTCGGTGCTGGTGCGCTGGGATTTGTTTCACGGTATGTCTGGTTTCATAGAAAGCGGTGGCTGGGATTGCCCCGGCTGCCAAACCTGTTCCCGGAGGAACCGGGAAGGGGAAATGCCCCATGGGAGGTTTTGAATATGACCCTGAATCATTTGCTTGACGGCCTGTCCTGCCGGTATGGGAGCGCCTTTGCTCCCGGCATGGAGGGCGCGGATGTGGAAATAAAGGAGATAACATGCGACTCCAGGCAAGCGGAGCAGGGAAGTGTATTTTTTTGCATCAAGGGCGTGAAAAGCGACGGCCACGATTATGCCGAGAAGGCCGCCGAGCTGGGCGCCACCGCCATTGTGACAGAGCGGGATCTGGGTCTTGGCAATCAGATTATCGTGGACGATACCCATGAGGCCTGGGGCGTGGCCTCCGCTAACTTCTTTGGCAATCCGGCCCGGCGAATGAAGCTGCTGGGCGTTACCGGCACCAACGGCAAAACCAGCATCACCTACATCACCAAGCAGATTTTGGAGCAGGCCGGGAAAACGGTGGGTCTCATCGGCACCATTCACAATGAAATCGGCGATATGGTTATCCCAGCCAAGCACACCACCCCGGATCCCTACATGCTCCACGCCATGCTGGCCCGCATGGAGCAGGCGGGCTGCGAATATGTGGTGATGGAGGTGTCCTCCCACGCGCTGGAGCAGCGCCGGGTGGCGGGTTGCCGGTTTGCGGTGGCTGCCTTTACCAATCTGACCCAGGATCATCTGGATTACCACGGCGACATGGAGCACTACTACGCCGCCAAAAAGAAGCTGTTCGACGTCTGCGACACCGCCGTTGTCAACGTGGACGACATGTACGGCCGCAAGCTGGCCGGGGAACTGGCCTGTCCGGTGCTGACCTTCTCCTGCGAGCGGGATGAGGCGGACTACGCGGCCCACAATATGAAATACACCGCGCGCTACTCCAGCTTTGTGCTGCTGCACAACAACGAATTGATGCGGGTGAAATTCCCCATGCCGGGGGCGTTTTCCGTGTCTAACGCATTGGCGGCGGCCTGTATGTGCACGGCGGTGGGCATTCCCATGGAGGATGTGGTGGCGGGGCTCAACGGCTGCAGGGGCGTGCCCGGCCGCATTGAAATTTTGGATACAGGCACGACGTATACGGTCATACGGGACTACGCCCACTCGCCGGACGGCCTGGAAAAGGTGCTGACGGCGGTGCGGGAATTTGCCCCGGGCCGCATTGTAGTGCTGTTTGGCTGCGCCGGCAACCGGGACAGAACCAAGCGCCCCGTGATGGCGGAAATTGCCGCCCGGCTGGCGGATTTCTGCATCCTCACCTCCGACAATCCCCGGGATGAGGATCCCGCCCGGATTGTGGAGGACGCCGTCCCCGGCTTCCGGGCCCACAAGACGCCCTGCAAGGTCATTGTAGACCGCTACGACGCCATCAAATGGGCGCTGGAGAACTGTAAGGACGACGATGTGCTGGTGCTGGCCGGAAAGGGCCACGAGGATTATCAGGTGCTGGGGCACGGCACCATCTTCTTTGACGAGAAGGTGATTGTGGCGGAACTGCTGGAGAAGATGCGGAAGTAGTTGCCGCAAAACCTCCGGCTGCAATCGACGGAGTCGGATGCGTTTCTTTTTGCTTCTTTTTCTTTTCGCGCAGAACTGCTGGAGAAGATGCGGAAGTAGTTGCTGCAAAACCTCCGGCTGCAATCGACGGAGTCGGATGCGTTTCTTTTTGCTTCTTTTTCTTTTCGCAAAGAAAAAGAAGAGAAAAAGCGAGGAACAAGAAAGGGCTGCCGGTATGGAGCAGATGTCACTGAGGGAAATTGTAGAGGCTACGGGTGGGATGTATTCGGGGGAGGAACGGGTGATTGCGGCGGTGTCGTCGGATACCCGGGATCTGCCGGAGGGCTGCCTGTTTATCGCACTGAAGGGTGACCGGTTTGACGGCCACGCCTTTGTGGGGAAGGCACTGGAGCAGGGCGCTGCCGTGGCTGTGGTGTCCGACGATGTGGAGGCGCCGCCCGGGCGCGTTCTGCGGGTGCAGGACACCCGCCAGGCATACCTGGACATCGCGGGGCTGTACCGCCGGATGCTGGGGCTGAAGGTGGTGGGCATCACAGGCAGTGTGGGCAAAACCACCACCAAGGAAATGATAGCCTGTGTCTGTGCGGCCGGGTTTTCCACCCTGAAAACCGAGATGAACCTGAACAACGAGGTGGGCTTGTCCCAGATGCTGCTGCGGCTGACGCCGGAGCACCGGGTGGCAGTGCTGGAAATGGGCATGGACGGCCCGGGGCAGATTGCTCCGCTCAGCCGCTCCGCCGCGCCGGACATCGGCGTGGTGACCAACATCGGCGTCTCCCATCTGGAGGCGCTGGGCAGCCGGGAAAATATCCGGGATGAAAAGCTGGACATCCGGGCGGGGATTGGCGACAGCGGTGTGCTGGTGCTAAACGGCGACGACGATATGCTGGCCCCGGTGGAGGATCCCCGGCTGACCGTGATGCGATATGGCATCGACAGCCCGGACTGCATGGTGAGGGGCTCCCGCATCAAGGAGTTTTCCAGCCACACCACCTTTGAGGTCGCCTACGACGGCAACCGGTTCGACGCCCAGATTCCCAGCATGGGCAAGCACAATGTCTACAACGCGCTGGCTGCCCTGTGTGTGGGGATTGCCCTGGATATCCCCCTGCACAAGGCCATTGCCGCGCTGAGAAATTATCGCCCCGCCGGTATGCGGCAGAGAATTGTGGTTCACAATTCCTTTACGGTTGTGGAGGACTGTTACAATGCCAGCCCCGATTCCATGCGGGCCGCTCTGGAGACTCTGGGGCACCTGAAATGCGACGGCAAGCGAATCGCCGTGCTGTCCGACATGCTGGAGCTGGGCTCTGTGGCGGAGCAATCCCACCGGGAAACCGGGCACATTGTGGCGGAGTGCGGCGCGGATGTCCTCCTCTGCACCGGGGAACTGGCCCGACTCTATCAGCAGGGCGCCCGGGAAAAGGGCATGGGGGATGCCGCCATGTGGTTCCCCGACAAGGCGGCGCTGTATGACCACCTGAAGTCCATCCTGCAGGCAGGGGACATTGCCTGGTTCAAGGCCAGCCGGGGCATGCGGCTGGAGGAAGTGATTGAGCGCATTTACCGGGAGATTTAGCACCTGGTATACATGCCTGAACAGGCATTAAACGGATTGCCTGAGGAAGCAACAGAAAGGGAGTACACACCATGAAGGATATGCCTATGCTGGCGGCCGCCGCCATTGCCTGTGTGTTGACGGCGCTGTCGGGACTGTGGGTAGTGCCGATGCTGCGCCGGCTGAAATACGGCCAAACGATTTTGGACATTGGCCCCAACTGGCACAAAAAGAAGGAGGGCATCCCCACCATGGGAGGCCTGATGTTTGGCTTTGGCATAACGGCGGCTGTCGTCGTCGGGTACTTTATGGTGCAGGGAGGCGGCTTTTACTCCATGACCCATCTGGAATCCATGCGGGTCATACTGGGGATTGTCATGACGTTGGCCTTTGCCTCCATCGGCTTTCTGGATGACTACATCAAGGTGGTCAAAAAGCGGAATCTGGGGCTGACGGCCCGCCAAAAGCTGATTGGCCAGTTTGCCGTATCCGGCCTGTACGTGCTGGGGCTTTACATGGCGGGGGATACCTCCACCACTGTGTTTCTCCCGTTTCTGGGCACGCTGAATCTGGGGATCTTCTACTATCCCCTTGTGATACTGGGCATTTCCTATGTGGTGAACGTGGTCAACTTCACCGACGGTGTGGATGGCCTTTGCACCTCTGTCACCTTTGTGGTGTCACTGGGATTCCTTGCCGTTTCCGCTCTGCTTCAATCCCCGGGGATGAATATGTTCGCGGCGGCGGTGGCAGGGGGCTGCGTCGGCTTCCTCATCTGGAATTTTCACCCGGCCAAGATTTTTATGGGCGACACCGGCTCGTTTTTCCTGGGGGGCTGTGTGGTGGCCATGGCCTTTGGATTGGGAATTCCTGTATATTTGGTGCTGATGGGTGCAGTATATATTATAGAGGGTCTGACGGTCATCATCCAAACCACATACTTCAAGCTGACCCGCAAATTGACCGGTACCCCTAAGCGCCTGTTTAAGATGACGCCCATCCACCACCACTTTGAGATGGTGGGGTGGAGCGAGGGCAAAATCTGCACCATCTTCTCCCTGGTGCAGGCGGTGTTCACGTTGCTGGCGGTATTTGCCGTGTCGAGAATGTGATTTAAATTTACTTATTGTATAATCTGTGATATATAATCCCGAAAGGAGAACCGCCGTTGAGTAGTCGAGCCGGTGTAAACCCGCGTAACCAGACGTCTAAGCCCCGCTTTTCCCTGTTTAGTGTTCGGGTAGGCGGAATTGACCTGACCTTTTTGATTCTGGTGCTGCTGCTGCTGACCATCGGGCTGGTGATGTTGTTTTCGGCCAGCTATGCCGACGCGTATTACAAAAAGGGCGGCGACAGCTTTTACTTTATTTCCCGGCAGGTTGTGTTTGCCATAATGGGTGTGGCGCTGATGTTCATCATCTCCACCCTGAACTATAAGATGCTGGAGAATATGGCGTGGCCCATCTTCTTTGGTACGCTGGCGCTGCTGGTGGTGGTGCTGTTTTTCCAGGGCCGTTCCCGCCGGTGGATTGACCTGGGCTTCATCACGTTCCAGCCGTCGGAGATAGCCAAGTTTTCAGTGGTTATTCTGTTTGCCCATCTCATCAATGTTATGTACGACAAGATGCACACCTTCCGCCACGGCATCATGCCCTTTGTGGGGGTGCTGGGCGTGGTGGGGGCCCTGATGATGGCGGAGCCTCATCTGTCCGGCACGCTGATTATTCTGGCCATCGGCGCCATTATGATGATTGTGGGCGGTGCCAACCTGAAATGGTTCGGCATTGCGGCGATAGTCGGGGTATGCGGCCTGGCAGTGGTTGTCATGATTCCCGGCGTCATCAACTACGCGGGGGATCGTGTCCAGACCTGGCTGGATCCGTGGGCCGACCCCCAGGGTGACGGCTTTCAGGTCATCCAGTCCCTGTACGCCATTGGCTCTGGCGGGCTGATGGGCACCGGCATCGGCGCCTCCCGCCAGAAGTACCTCTATCTGCCCGAGCCCCAGAACGACTATATCTTCTCCATTGTCTGCGAGGAGCTGGGCTTTGTGGGCGCCACGCTGATTATCATTCTGTTTGCGCTGCTGGTCTGGCGGGGCTTTGTCATCGGCATGCGCTGCCGGGATCGCTTTGGATCCATGGTGGCGGTGGGACTGACCTCTCAGGTGGGGCTGCAGACGATACTGAATATTATGGTTATTACCAATACCATCCCCAGTACGGGCATTTCCCTCCCCTTCTTTTCCGCGGGGGGCACGGCGCTTATCATGCTGCTGTGTGAAATGGGCGTAATCCTCGCCATATCCCGAGAAACCACAATGGAAAAAGCGGCTTGAACCTGCACCCATGCCGCTCCGGCAGCTTGAAGCTGCACACATACCGCTCCGGCAGGTTGAACCTGCACACATGCCGCTCCGCGGATTGCAGCCGGTGGAGTGGGTGGAGGCTGCGTGGGGGATGGCGATACCGATGGGCGAGTTTGCCGGCGGTTGCGATGAGATGGGGGAGCGGGGCTCCACAAAAGACAGGGAGGACACTGTGACTATGAAAATACTGTTTGCCTGTGGGGGCTCAGGGGGGCACATCAACCCCGCGCTGGGCATCGCCAACACCATCAAGCAGCAGCACCGGGATGTGGAAATCCTGTTTGTCGGCCACCCGGAGGGCATGGAAGCCAGGCTGGTGCCCCGGGCGGGCTACGCCTTTGCCCCCATTCGGATACAGGGCTTTCCCCGCCGTCTCAGCTGGGAGAACATCAAGCGCAACGCAAAGGCGGTGTATCTGCTGATGCGCTCCGGTGCGGCGGCAAAGAAAATCGTCACCGACTTCGACCCGGATGTGGTGGTGGGCACCGGCGGCTATGTCAGCGGGCCTATCCTGCGGACAGCGGCCAAGCTGGGCTACAAGACCATCGCCCACGAATCCAACGCCTACCCGGGGCTGACCACCAAGTTCCTCACCAAATATGTGGACAAGGTGCTGCTCACCGTGGAGGATGCCAAGCAATACCTCCCCCAAAACCGGGAATACATCGTGACCGGCACACCCATCCGGCAGGAGCTGCTTTTCGCCGACCGGGACGCCGAGCGGAAGCGTTTGGGCGTGGGGGAGCGGATCTGTGTTCTGTCCGTAGGGGGGAGCCTGGGGGCAACGCCCATCAATGAGGCGGTGGCGGCTGTCATGGCGAAATTCCAGGGCAGCGGCAAGCTGCACCACATCCACGCCACCGGCAAGCTGGACTGGGAGGAGTTCCCCGATGTTCTGAAGGCGCAGGGGGTAAAGGCGGACGATCCCCATTTGGATATCCGGGAATACATATATGACATGGCGGAGTGCATTGCCGCCGCCGACATCGTCATCAGCCGCTGCGGCGCGGTGACACTGGCGGAGCTGGAGTGCGCGGGCAAGGCCATGATATTGATTCCCTCGCCCTATTTGGCGGAAAACCACCAGTACCACAACGCCATGGCCCGGGTCAGCAAAAACGCCGCTGTCCTCATTGAGGAAAAGGATCTGACGGGGGATGCCCTTTGCCGGGTCATCGAGGAGCTGGCGGCGGATCCGCAGCGGATTCAGGAGCTGGGCCGCAATGCATCCCGGCTGGCCATTGTCGACGCCAACAAACGCATCTGCGACATCATCTACGATTTGATGGAGCAATAACCGAACCCATACAGGAAGTATAGAAAAATGGACGATACGACCATGGATATGAACCTCTTTCCGACCGTTTGCATAGTATAATTTGCAGGGGAAACGGCGCGAATTCCCGGATGGGAAAGACCGGTTCCGCAGGCTTTTTGCTTTTGCGGGAACTTGCGGCGCAATTCTTTTGCAACGCTATGAAAGGGTGGGAAATATGGCCAGATACCTAATTGAAGGCGGCACACGGCTTTCCGGCGAGGTTCGGGTGCACGGAGCCAAAAACTCGGTGCTGCCTATCCTGGCGGCCACATTGCTGACAAAAGAAAGCATTTTACATAATTGCCCCAAGCTTACGGATGTCGATGCGGCCTGCAATATTTTGACTTACCTGGGGTGCGGTGTAACCCGGGAGGCGGAGACAGTGGGAATTCTGCCCCAATCTCAGGACTGTTGCGAAATTCCCGACAGCCTGATGCGGGAGATGCGATCCTCGGTTGTGTTTCTCGGCGCCATCATCGCCCGCTGCGGCGAGGCGCGAATCTCTCTGCCCGGTGGGTGCGAGCTGGGGCCCCGCCCCATCGACCTGCACCTGATGGCCCTGGAAAAGCTGGGGGTGGAGATTGTGGAAACCCACGGCAACCTGGAATGCCGGGTGAACGGCCGGTTGAAGGGCGCCACCATTTTGCTGCCCTTCCCCAGCGTGGGAGCCACGGAAAACGCCATGCTGGCTGCCTGTACGGCGGAGGGACGAACCGTCATCCACAACCCGGCCCGAGAGCCGGAAATTGAGGATTTGGCAAACTTCCTCAATCGGGCCGGGGCCGATATTGTCATCGGCGAGAAGGGCTCCATCTACATCAACGGCGTGGAGCAGCTGGGCAGCGTGGAGTACGACATCATCCCCGACCGGATCGAGGCGGCGACTTACCTGTGCTGCGCGGCCATTACCGGGGGAGAGGTGCTGCTGACGCAGGTAGTCCCCGCCCATATGGAGGCCATCTTCCCCATGCTGGAGGAGGCGGGCTGCGTCGTCAAGGTGGGGGAGGATACCGTCTACCTGAAGCTGAACGGCCGGCCAAGTCCCATCAAGCTGGTGCGCACCATGCCGTATCCCGGCTTCCCTACCGATGCCCAGTCGCCGCTGATGGCGCTGAGTTGTGTGGCGAGCGGTACATCGGTCTATGTGGAAAACATCTTTGAAAGCCGGTACAAGCACGCCTCCGAGTTGGCCCGTATGGGGGCGAAAATCAGTCTGGAGGGCCGCGTGGCGGTGGTGGAGGGCGTGGCAAGGCTCCACGGCGCGCCTGTGGTTTGCACGGATTTACGGGGCGGAGCCGCCCTGGTGACAGCTGCGCTGGCGGCGGAGGGACAGAGCGAAATCGGCCATATCTCCCATGTGGAGCGGGGGTATCAGGATCTGGAGCAGACCCTGTCGGCCCTGGGCGCTAAGATTGTAAAGGCATAGCCGCCCACCGGGTCTTTGGCCCGGTGGCGAAAGGAAACAGGGGCGCGGGGCACCGCGCTTCCGGGAGGAATTGGAAACGTGGGAAAAACCCGCAGGCCCACCGGGCCGGAAACTGCCGCCAGAGCCGCACAGGCTGCCAATGCAGGCCGGCGAAGGCGCAAACGAACAGGACGAAGAACGCTGCATTACCTGCTGCTGTTGCTATTCTTTGGCTCGGTGGGGCTGGTGCTGTGTCTGACCGTGTTCTTTAAAATCGAATCCATCCACGTCATTGGCTCCGACAAGTACGATCCCGTTGTGCTTGAAGAAGCCAGCGGCGTTGTGAAAGAGGACAACCTGTTGCGGATCTCCAAGGCAAGAATCACGGAGAATCTGGTCAACGGGAGTTTCCCCTATATTGAATCGGTGGAGGTAAACCGGCGCATTCCCTCCACGGTGGAGATTGTCATTACCCAAAGCGAGCCGGGCGGCGCGGTAAAGGAGGGCGACGACTATGTGCTGATTACCAAGGACGGCAAGGTGCTGGAGCGCGGCACCTTTTACATCCCGGAGCATATCCCCCTGATCATCGGGCTGGATACGGCGGGGGTGGAGCCGGGGGAATACCTGGGCGCATGGACAAAGACGCCCAAGGGCGAGGATGAGACAGAGGAGCAAACGGCAGACCGGCTGGCGCTGGACAAGCAAAAGGCGGAGCGGGCCAACGCCGTGAAGGAATCCATGGGCATGGTGGAAAATCTCTTTGCCGCCATGGAGGAAAGCGGCTTTGGGGACATTACCAATGTGGACATCTCCGACCGGCTCAACATGAAGGTGGTCTACGACAACCGCCTGGTGCTGGAGCTGGGCATCGAGGCCGATTTGACCTATAAGCTGGAGATGGTCTACGACATCATCCACAACCGGCTGGAGGATGACGCCCGGGGCATTGTGCGGGCCGGAAACGCCCGCAACAAACGCATAGTTGTGACCCCGCTGGACGACAACGACGAACTGATTGTCACAGCCCCCTTGCCGGAGGAGGAGGACGGGGAAACGGCGGAACCGGAAGCGCCCACAGAGGCCGGCGGAGCGTAGGTCACACGATAAAACAGACGATTTGCGGGAAAATAATTAAATTCGGGTGAAAATGTGGCTCCAGATATTGTGTTTTCGTCAAATATTTGATAAAGTATTAAGGTGTAGGCATGTTCCCGCCAATAAAGGGAATTTTAATCAAAATCTCCCCACGTGTTTGTGGTAGAAATAGGGCCGGCTTGCCGCGATGGCATCATTTTGCTGTCGTATCACACATTCGGGCGGGCCGACAGCAAGGGGAGCACAGAACCCCTTGCTTACAGGATAGTGAAAGAATAACAGGAAATACAGGAGGAAGCCGGCGTGCTGATGAATTTTGGAATGGACAACGAATCGGAAAAAGTAGTCAATATAAAGGTAATCGGGGTCGGCGGCGGTGGCGGCAACGCAGTAAACCGCATGATCGAATCCGAGCTGGACAGCGTGGATTTCATCTCCATCAATACGGATAACCAGGCCCTTAACGCCTCTAAGGCTTCCTATAAGCTGCACATCGGCGAAAAGCTGACCAAGGGCAAGGGCGCAGGCGGCATCCCCGAAAAAGGCGCCAAGGCCGCCCAGGAAAACAGCGAGGAAATCGCCGCAGCCATCAAGGACGCCGACATGGTGTTTATCACTGCCGGTATGGGCGGTGGCACCGGTACGGGCGCAGCCCCGATTGTCGCCGAGATCGCCCACGAAATGGGCATCCTGACCGTCGGCATCGTCACCAAGCCCTTCTCCTTTGAGGGCAAGCGCCGCATGGAGCAGGCGGAATCCGGCGTGGCGGCTCTCAAGGACAGCGTCGACGCGCTCCTTGTCATCCCCAATGAACGTCTGAAGCTGATTTCTGACCAGAAGATTACGCTGAAAAATGCGTTTATGGCGGCGGATGATGTGCTGCGCCAAGGCGTGCAGAGCATCTCTGACCTTATCAACGTGCCCGGCATCGTCAACCTGGACTTTGCCGACGTCACCGCCATTATGAAGGATGCAGGCTATGCCCATATGGGCGTCGGCCGCGCCTCCGGCAAGGACAAGGCTCAGGCTGCTGCCAGCCAGGCCATTTCCTCGCCGCTGCTGGAGACCTCCATCAAGGGTGCTACCGGCGTTATCATCAACATCACCGCGTCGGAGGACGTGGATCTGGACGATGTGGATCTGGCTGCCTCCATGATTCATGGACAAGCCCACCCCGATGTCAACCTGATCTGGGGTGCCGCCCTGGACAGCCGCTTGCAGGATGAAATGGTGGTCACGGTTATTGCCACAGGCTTTGAGGATGTGGCGTCCAAGCCGGCACGGGTAACTGCGGCCAGAGCGGCGGCAAACGACAGCGAGCAGGAAGCTGCTGACCCGGAGACTTCGAGCGAAAGCACCGGCGAAGGCGATGACGATCAGGGCTTCTACGACATCATGGCCCTCTTCAACAACAAAAACCGGTAATCTTCGTTTTTGGCGAGCCAACTGAAATAAATATCGCGGCGTCCCCGGCAGGAGACTTGACCGAATGGGGACGCTGTGGTATAATAATTCAGTCGCGCTCAGATGAGCGCCTGTAGCTCAGTGGATAGAGCACCGGCCTCCGGAGCCGGGTGCGGAGGTTCGATTCCTCTCAGGCGTACCAGCAGCTTGAGGCTGCACACAATTCGCGCTTTTGGCTTTGGCTGAAAGCGCGTTTTTTTGCCCGCGCTTGCAATCCGCATCGGGACCCATCGTTATATATACGCCGGCACCCAACGCTGCGCAAGACGCCCTCGGCTTTTGCCGAGGGCGTCTTGTTTATCCCAATATCCAAGCCAGGAAGTGTGCAGAAAACGAATGTACGAGCCTATCGTCTGGGTGAGTATACTCATTTTCTGTCTACTCCTCTATGGGATACTCGCGTGATATTCTCAAATCTTGACGACAATGGCTTCATTCCCCTGTGCGAAATGCGTTGGGGGAGACACTGTATATTTTTTTGAAGGCGCGGGTGAAGTTGTTGGGGTTGGGATATCCCACCTTGCGGGCTACTGTGGCCACCCGTTCCCCCTCCGTCAGCATGCGGCAGGCCTCCCGCATCCGCGCGTCCAACACGTATTGGGAAAACGTCATCCCGGTTTGGGTGCGAAAATGCTTGCTGAAATACTGGTAGCTCATATTTAACTCATTGGAGATTACCGCCATATCGATTTCATCGCCGATGTGAGTCTGCACGTAGTTTTGAGCCCAGGCAACAGGATTGCGTTTGCTGTTTTTCATCTGCCGGTCATTTTCTTTGGCCATGGCATCCAGCAGAGGTTCCAGCTTTTGCTGCCAGCCTGTGCGGCTTCCCGTCGACGACGTCTCCCGTATTTCCCGCTCCGGCAGTTCCAGTTCGTCCAGCAGGCTGGTGTAATACCGGTTGAAGGCATAGGCGAATGCATAGTCGTCCATGTCCTTTTCCCAGGTGTTCAGTTCCTCCAGGATGGAGGTGCGATTCACCGACAGCGTCTTGCGCACCAGCCGCTGTGCCTTTGCCTGCAACGGAGCCACATCAATCGGTCGATAAACCAGGGGGTGCCTGTACCCCAACGCCTCGGCCAGCGCCAAGGCGGACACAGCCTGACTGTGCATTTCGGCAATGCTGCAACCGGGCATGCTGACGCCAACCGGCCCGGCGGAGGCCGCCTGCAGCTTTGCCAGGATGCGCTCCCGCTCCAGATAATCCTCCGACGGGTAGGAGAGAAAAAGGATTGGCCTGCTGCGAGACACATACATCCACAAATCCGGCACATCCCACTGCAACTTGACCACACTGTTGCAAAGAGCAATGCGGGAGCATCCTCCCGGCCAGGCAAGCTGTCCGCCAAAGACATCGGCCATGCTTTTATCGCCCGAGGCGATGGCCTCGCCGATTATGGCATCTAACAGATGGGTCGCCTGCTTCTCCTCGGAGCGATAGCGGGCGATGATGTCTGCGATGGAGCGCATCATCTGCTCTTTGTCACAGGGCTTTAGCCAATAGTCATGTACGCCCAGCCGGATTCCCTGCTGAGCGTAGCTGAATTGATCAAAGGCCGATATGATGACGCAGATCAAGGCAGGGGCAGTTTGCCGAATGCGTGCGATCAGCTCCAGCCCGTCCATGCCGCTCATGCAAATATCTGTGATGAGTACCTGATACTCGCTTTTGCCCAGCATATTCAGGGCTTCCTCGCCGGAGTAGGCGCAGTCCACCTGGCGGATATCCTCCATGCCCAGGGCGCGAATTCGCTCCGCCAACAGTTCACAAATGGCGTATTCATCGTCAACAATGAGAAATTTCATACTTCACCGTTTTCATATGGGATGTGGATGGCGACAAGGGTGTGCCCATCCTCTGCCGTTATCTCCATGGCTGCGGCCCCCTCATACAGCAGCCGCAGTCTCTGGGCCAAATTGCTCAACCCGATGTGGGCCTGCTCCCCTCTGCGAGGCTGAAGCAGGCGTGCCTGTACCACCGCCAGACGCTCCGCTGTCATAGAAAGGCCATCGTTTTTCACCGACACCTCCACTTTGTCGCCCACCTGTGCGCAGGTCACCTCGATGTGCAGGGGTCTGTCCTTGCTTTTGCCGTGCTTGATGGCGTTTTCAACCAAAGGCTGCAGGGTAAACCGGGGAACCCGCATCGGATGCAACTCCTGAGGGCAGGTGACAGTCAGATGAATGGCGCTGTCCTTCAGGCCGCGCATAAACAGGACATAGGAGTGGATGTGCTCCGTTTCCTCCCGCAGGGTCGCAATGCTGTTGGAGGACAAGTTGTACCGGTATACCTCCCCCAGCAGGCGGATGGTTTCGCGCACCTGCGGAATGGCCTCGCGGCTGTCCAGCTTCAGCTGAAGCCAGTGCAGCGCGTTAAACAGCATGTGGGGATTCATCTGGAACTGCAAGGCGGCGCTTTCGTATATTCGCTTGTCCTGTTCCCCTCTTAGAATCTCGTCGTGCTGTCTGTCCAGCTTCTCAAAGACCCGGTTGATGGAGTGCACCAGTCGGCCCACCTCGTTGTCATCCACACTGGGAATGCGCAGCTGCTTCTGGGTAAGGTCGATGGCGGACATGGCGTCGATGACAAAATTGAGCTTGCGCAGCAGGGCCTTGATCACCATGCCTGTCACCACCACCATTGGCAGGTATATCAAAACCAGCAGGGTGATGCTGAACCCCAAAATGGATCGACCGGATTGGTTCAGCACCGCGTCGGGGATGTCCAGAGTCATTCGGTATGCCTGGACGGCGGAATTGCTGCTCAGTCGGGTGCAGCCGGCCTCCGGTGTGTCGCCGCCGTCGGGATATGTCTTGGAGCCGGTGGAATCCACCTGATAAATGCAGTGGTCGCCCTGCCACACCCTTACCGTCCCGTACGGTGTCAGTTCGGTCAGGGGGGCGAAGATGGAGTCGATGCGCACACTGCACTGCACCGTGCCCATATAGGAGGAAAGCCCGCTGTACACCTTCTGATAGTATGAGATGACACATTCGCCTGTTTTGGTGTATCGCTGCCGCTTGTCGGTGTTGGCGTGAGGCATCAGCCAGGCGCGTCTCTTTTCGCTGTTCAGAAAGGCCATCAGTTCAGCGTCATCCTCATAGACAGACTGTCGGTAAAGGTAATAGTAGCTTTCCAGCACCTGATCGTTTGGCGAGATCAGCAGAATTTCTGCCCGATAAGCCCCCAAATACGCTTCGCTGTTATCCATTTCCCTGACGCCGTGGAACAGTAGGCTGAGAACCATGTCAACCTCTCTGCTGTGGGCGGTCAAAGCATATTTGATGTCGCTGTTTTTCGCGAGAACATCAATGATGTTTTCCACCTGAAGCAGCCCTTGGTTCACTGCGTCCTCTGCGGCGCGCAGCTGGGTGATATACTGTTGTTCCTGCTTGCTTTTTTCCGCAACTTCCATGTAATGCGACACAATGGCGCACAACAAAACACATGGCAGCAGCACCACCACTGCCAATATCAATGTGATTTTCTTTTGAAGCGGAAGCTGCCCCATATGCGTTGTCATCCTATGCCCGGCGATAAAGCAAACACAAACCTGCCGGGCTGCCGGCAGGCCTGTATTTGTGGTTTGGCGGAGGCTCTATTCCTTGAAGGTGTAGCTGGTGCCTGTTTTGTCGTTGTAGGCCTTCAGCAGAGATTGCCGGACAATCTCGCCGCCCATGGAAAGGTATCCGTCCTTATATTGTTCCCATTCCGTATCTAGGTTTCTGTCACCCATTATAAAGCGGATGGCGTTTTCTGTAAAGTAACGTTCCAGTTCTGCGTTGTTTTCCACGTATTCCGGGGTTTTGGTGTAGGCGAAGATGTTTTCGCGGGAGGTGCTGGCAAACTGAATGTCCGTTGCCTTGCCGTACAGCACGCTGGCCATATCATCCCCCAGGGAATCCACCGGCCGCTGCAGTTTCTCGTTGTACAGAAGCTTGTAGACCTCCATGTCGGTCACCTCGTTGCCCAGGCGATCCTTGCCGTCCATGGAATAGCACCAGGTGATCTCGTTGTTGGCGTTCATCTCAAAGCCTACATTCTCCAGGCCCCACATCACCACGTAGAAGCCGTAGGTCGTGGTCTGGTAATCCAGCAGGCGCAAAGCCGCGTCTACTTTTTCCGGCGACAGGGTGTGGGACAGTGCGACAACGGAATCGAAGGGCGGAGCATACAGGTTCCCCTGTTGACCGTTCTCCCCAACAGGCGGGAAGATGATTTCCACCACGGCATCGGGCTGCAGTTCCTGGAAGCCGCTGCGCAGCACCGCGTTGCCTGCGTGAGACCACCAGCCCGGCCACACGCCGAATTGGGCGCGGCCCCATTTTTCCGTTGCCTGACTGGTGTCCGCCGTGAAGCACTCCGGGTCAACCAGCCCTTCGGCGTAGATGTCCCGCAGATAGGCCAGCCCCTGGCGGTACTCCTCGCTGATGGCGTTGGTGGTGATGGTGCCGTCATCGTTCAGGAAATAGAACTGGTCTGCGGTTGCGCCAAAGGCACCCAAAAAGGGGCTGAGGTATTTCAGGCCGGCGGAGCAAACGCCATAGGTATCGTTTTTGCCGTTTCCGTCCGGGTCGTTGTTGGTAAATGCCCGCAGCACATTGGTATATTCCTCCAGCGTTTTGGGGCTGCTCAGCCCCAGCTTGTCCAGCCAGTCCTGCCGGATGGCGGTCACGTAGGAGGTGGGCACACTCAACATGTTGGGCACCGAATAAATGGCGCCGTCCACCTTTACTTTGTCCCAATTGTCGCCCACATACTCCATCAGGCTGCTGTGCGCCTCGACCTCGCTGCTGATGTCGTAAAACGCGCCGTCCTGGGCGTATTCCACATAGGCGTCGTAGGTGAGCATCATCATATCGGGGATATCACCGGAGGTAATGCGAAGAGCCAGCTGCTGGTTGGCGTTTTCCGCAATTTGCTCCAGCTGCATATCCACGCCAATGGTGTCGATGATGAACTGGCGCACCATTTCGGTCTGATCGTTCATGGGGCGCGATCCTGCGCGGAAGATGGTCAGGGGGATAACCTCCTGGGACGGAGAGGCGGCATCCGCCGGTGCCTGTGCGGTGCTTTGGCTGCCGGGGGCGCTTGTGCTGCTTGGGGTTGTACCGCCGCCACTGCAGGCACAAGCCTGCGCGATCAGCAGAACAGAAAGAAGCAGAAGGGACAACCGTTTTATCATGAGAATCTCCTCCTTATGGTTGCAGAAACGAATTGCGGCTACAGTGGGATGGCAACAGCCAAAGCTGCGGGGCATTAGCCCTTAATCGAGCCGATCATCACCCCTTTGACAAAGTATTTTTGAATAAACGGGTACACGCAGATAATGGGAATAACGGTGATGACTATCATGGCGTTTTTCAGGGTTTCCGGCGGCATTTTCTGCCGCGCGTCGTCGTACATCATGTTCTGGAACTCGGCCGTCATCAGCACCTCCCGCAGAATGCGCTGCATGGGCCACAGCTCTCGGGTGCGCACAAACAATATGCTGGTGAAGTAGTCATTCCAGTAGCCCACCGCGTAAAACAGGGTGACGGTTGCCAGTGCCGAGGTGGAAAGGGGCAGGAGAATCCGCACCAGATATCCCGTCAGGCCGACACCGTCTATCATGGCGGCCTCCTGCAGGCCGTCGGGCACATTTTGAAAGAAGTTGCGCATCAAAATCATGTTGTATGAGCTGATGCACCCCGGGATAATCAGCGCCCACAGCGAATCGATGAGCCCCAGGCTGCTGACAACCAGATAGTAGGGGATCATTCCCCCGCCGAACAGCATGGTGAGAACGACAAACAGCGTGAGTCCGGTGCGTCCCGGCAAATTGCGAAGCGACAGCACATAGGCGCCCAGTATGGTCAGTAGCATGCTGAGCAGTGTGCCCGCAATGGTGACAAACAACGTGTTCCGGTAGGCGGTGGGAATCAGGTTGTTGCGAAAAACCTGTTCATAGGCATCCCAGTGAAGGCCGTTTGGCCACAGGATAAAATCGTTCCCGACCACGTGGTCTATGGTGGAAAACGACACTACAACCACATACCAGAACGGGTACAGCGTAACCAGTACAATCAGCAGCATAAAGATGGTGTTCGCAATGTTGAATATCCGGTCGGACAGATTGCCTGATGCCTTCATCCTCTACCAAATCCCCTCTCCGTCGGATATTTTTTTGCTCAGAGCATTGGCCGCCACAACCAGCACAAAGCCGATGACCGATTTAATCATACCGGATGCCGTGGCCAGACTAAAGTTATTGGAGGCGGACAGGCCGATGCGGTAAATGTAGTAATCTATGGTTTCGCCTACATCCAGGGTCATGTCATTGACCAGCATGAAGATTTGGTCGAAGTTGCTGTTCATAATACTGCCGATTTGCAAAATCAACAGCACGGCAATGGTGCTGCGTATGCCGGGCAGGGTAATGTGCCAGATTCGACGCAGCCGTCCGGCACCGTCGATGTACGCGGCCTCATACAGCTGCTCGTCCACATTGGTGATGGCTGCGATGTACACAATGGCCGACCAGCCCATGGTTTTCCATATGGTGGAGCCCACAGCAATGGTTCGGAAATATTGACTGATTCCCATATAGTTTTTGGCTTCGCCGCCAAAGGCTACAATCAGGTTGTTGATGGCTCCCGTCTGTGGGGCCATCAGCATATAAAGCAACCCCCCCACAACAGACCACGAAATGAAGTGTGGCAGATAGCTGATGGTTTGGACAATTTTCTTGAAGCGCTGGTGGCGAATCTCGTTGAGCAAAATCGCAAACAATATGGGAATGGGAAACACAATGATAAGGTTTAGCGCACTGAGAATAAGGGTGTTGCGCACAGCGGCGAGAAACGAGGGAGTCGAAAAAATGCGCGTAAAGTTGGCCATGCCGATAAAGGGGCTGTCGGCAATTCCCTTGATTGGGCTAAACTGCTTGAAGGCGATGACAAGACCGCCCATAGGCATATAGCAGAAGATGACATACCACACCAGCACCGGCAAAAAGAGGAGGTAGGCCTCCCAGTTGCGGCGCACGGCCTTCCATCTTCTTTGCGCGGCTGAGGGGCGGCTATAGGTCAATGATTTGCTCATCGTACGCAACCTCTATGCCCTCCTTTTCCATCATCGGCGCAAGCACGTCGTGGGGCGGTGTCCAATGGGGGGATACATGGGAGAGGAAAATGCGTGTGTCGCCGCTTACGCATTGCTGCTTTCTCAGGGATTCAATGAATTCGCGGACACTTTGCAGCGACATATGCCCCGCACGCTCCTCCGGCCCCCGCCGGGGCATCAGACCGCCGGTTGCCTCAACAAACACACAGTCGAAGCGGTGGGCAGCCAAAAAGTCCCAGGTCTCCGCGCTGTAGCCACCGGTGTCCAGCGCGTAGAGAAGCGTTTTGCCGCCGTGACGGATGATGTAATTCAGCGTATAGCCCGGAAAGCTGCCATGGCGCGCTGTCAGGGTTGAGATGTGATACGCACCGGCAGTAAAGCTGGTCTCGCCGGCGACTGCGTTGAACCTGGCGTGATATTGCTCCAGGGATGCGTCCAGTTCAGTCGCGGCGGCTATCTCCTCCTGCACCGCCTGCGGCCCATAGATCGACAAAAACCGAAGAGGTGTCACCGTAGGGGCACCCTGCTTTTCCTCTATCTCCGCAGTAGTCAGCTTGTCAAACCTGCCGGGATACGACCGGGCCCACAGATGATTGGGAGAAAAGTGATCGGAATGGCGGTGCGTGATCAGCAGATGCTCCAGTGAATTCAGGGATACACCCAGCCGCGAAGCCGTTCTTACACTGTTTTCAGTCAGGTCAATCATCAAATCCTCGTTGATTAGGATGGACGAATTGCCGCGAATGTTTTTTCCGCCATGAACTCGCGCATAGGTGCAGTTTTTGCACATACACCATGGGCTGGGATAATTCTCTCCCGCCCCCGTACCCAAAACCAGTATACGCATTGTACTCCCCCTGTCTGCTTTCGAAGCATCTTCATTATACAGTAACAGTATTCACAATATAATATACTTAATTTGATAATTTCTATCATTTTTTAACCATTTTATCTTGCGCAACCACAAAACGGCGATGGAAATCACTCCATCGCCGCAGCCTGTTTGATTATGAAATCTCTGTGTATGATATCGCATACCCGATTAAACGGATCTCATCATCCCGCTGTACCTGTTTGATTATTTTAGCCGTGGGAGAATTTAAGCATATGATGCCAACTACTTTTTGAGCATCAGTGGCCTTATTCTTTTTTATCCATTGAATGTATCTCTTTGTCTGGCAATAAGCATCGTCATATCCGCCATCCTTTTTTAACTCAATCACATAAAAGTTGTTTGCATCATCAATTGCGAGGATGTCCAGTCTACCGCCATCAATAGGATACTGCCTGCCGTAAAAGTCGCCTTCTTTTTCGTATACTCGAAGTGATAAGCCAAATATGGGAACACGTCTCTTGAGATGTTCCATAAGCTCATCCTCCAAGATTTTCTCGCTTGAAAATTGTTGCTTTTTATCAGCGAGGGTTACTTCGTTTTCATATGTCTTGGGGTAGCCTGTTACAGGCTAATTGACAGTATATGCGGGAAGGGGAATTTGGATACGGGAATCGCTCAATGGGATTACTCCGTGTACAATGCCTGCAGCCGCGCGATTTCGCCGGGTGTTATATGTAGCTTGCGGATTATATGCTCCGGAAACGACCCGCTTTCCTCCCGGGCGATTTCATATGCGTGGCGCAGGTAGGCTTCGTCCACGCACATGGCGATGGTGTAATTTTCCAGGTACTGCTCCGTGGCTCCCTCTGCCCGCAGTTGCGCCAACAGACGGGAGTTGATTTCCGCCCGCAGTTCGTTGGTCAGTAGGTAATCCGTGAAGATATCCCTTTCATCCGCCCCCAGCAGCGACAAGATAATGGCCGCCGCCACGCCGGTGCGATCCTTCCCCGCGTAGCAGTGGAAAATGAGGGAGCCCTCCTCCAGCGCCAGATATTCGTCCACATATTGCCGGTAGCCCTCCAAGGCGCTTGGGTCGCTGACAAGGGAGCGGTAGACAGCTTTCATCATGCCTGTCATGCCGCCGAAGGCCGCGATTTTCGCCAGATCATCCTTGGAACTGGTCAACTCGTCCTCCCGCTTTCGCTGATCCCGCAGCAGATCGATTTTGAGGGTGCGCACCCCCTCAAACACATCGTTGGGGGATTTGGCTATCTCCTCGTCGGAACGGAAATCCACAATGGTTTTCAGGTTGAACTCCCGTATAAGAAGCTCCCTGTCCGCCGGATGAAGCCCCGCCAGCTCCCCGGAACGAAGAATCCGCCGGGACTTCACCCTTTTGCCGTTTCCGACAGGGATACCGCCCAGATCACGAAAATTTACAATGGAAGTTTGGGAAATGCTCACAGCCACAAAGATACCCTCCTATAA
>JAJDGX010000037.1 GCA_030265885.1 Ruminococcaceae bacterium OttesenSCG-928-L11
CTGCGCTGGTTTTTATTCCTCTGGAACCAGAGCCTCGATGCGGGCCGGCACGCCGTCTGTCGCCACATAGGTATCCACGCTGTAGACCATCAGCACCTGATCGTACGCCTCCGGCGTAATATCCGCATACAGTGCGCTGTCGCCGGACAAATCCACAAACGTCACCTGGTTGTAGTGATTGACCAGAAACGGCAGATAGGCCTGGGCCGTCCTATCCCCAAAAATCAGCAGCTTGCGGTTATAGGGGGCCGACACGCGAATGTCGATCACTGTGGAAAGCCCCCCCAGATACATGTCCATCTCCCTGCCCAGATCCTTCATATGATCCACAAACAGGGAGTGATACACCTTTGTGCCTTCCTCTGTATAATGGGTCACGATGTACTCTCTGGGGTGCTTGGTGTATCGAAATTGCAGCAGCACATCGGGACGAATGCTCTCTCGGGGGGAGGTTTGATACAGCTTGCCGTAATATTTGCTGTCGGCGTACACAATGTCATAATAGCTGTAGGGGGAGGCATCCGCAACGCCCATTCGTTTGGCCAGCGTGGAGTACACCACATACCCCCCATAGGCGGACAGATTGTCCTCGGTGCGATAGTACAGGTAATGCCCCCGGTTTGTGTTCAGGGGGATGTAGGTATCAATGCCGGTCAGCCGGCCGGACAGTTCCCGGTATACCTCTTCCATCATACGCCGCTGGTCGTATACCGGCGCATAGCTGGGCAAATACTGGTGATTGACTCCCACCGCCGTGGGGATCAGGGCAAAATAGAAGGAGCGATTGTCGTCCATCAAATACTCGGCGAAGCGCAGCACTGCGGCATTGTTCGCCGCCACGACGCCCTCCTCCGGGGCATTTACTCGGCGGAACAGCTGATCATCGGTGAGGAAGATCCCGCTCTGCTCCCGCTTCCCACCAATATAACGGAGCTCCACCCCTCCTTTTCGCAGCACATTCGAAAAGGGGAGGTTGCCTTTGACATACTCCTCCACCGTGGCCAGGGGAGTGTCCTGCACAGCCACAGCCGCCTTTCGCCGGGGGAACAGAACCACCGCCGGAATCAGCAGCAGCAGGGCAAAGCCGGCCAGCCGCCTGCGAGCAGCACCGGTCAGCACCATGGCAATTCCCCCTTTCTCCCCGTTGCGGGGTTATATGGTCAATGCGGCAAATGCGGCGATGAGCCCTACCAGAAGCACCAATCTTCCGGCCTTGCCCACAGTGGGCAGCGTCTTGGAAATCCAGCGCCCGGTCACATCCACCAGATTGGTGGCAAGGAAGCATCCCGACAGCAAAATCACCCAGTTGGACGCCAAAATATACAACAGAGTATCGGTGTACACGGCCACACCCTGGCCCGACAGCCCAAACAAGGCCTTCACATGAATCAACCAACCTCCGCCGCTATCCGCCGACAAAATCGCCATGCCGGACAGCACAATGAGAAACCCGTACACTCTCCCCAGCAGGACGGGAATCACCTTGAGAAACCGGGGATACACATATTTCTCCAGCAGTACAAACAGAGACAAATAGAGTCCCCAGAGAAAATTGGGCAGCCGCAGCCCAAACCACAACCCCAGCAAACCACCGGTCAACAACAGCTTCACACAGTCTCTCACCGTGCCCTTATCGGGCAGATACCCCAAAAACCGCCGGATGTAGGTCACCGCCGTGCTGTGGAACCGCTCAAAGAAATCCGTCACATTGCGGGCCTGATAGGGGTAGTAGAAGTTTTTGGGGATGGCATAGCCGAACAGCAGGGCCAACCCCTGCGCCATATCCCCATAGCCCGACATCAAAAAATACACCGCCAGCGCAAAGACAAGCAGCAGCAGCCACGCACACAGCACCGACGGCTGCTGCCGAAAATCCACCGCCAGATCCACATACATCGCCCGCAGCTGCGCCCCCAGAACCGCCGCCTTAAACGCGCCCACCATCAGCTGGTACGCGCCGTTGAGCATCTTTGCAAGGGACCAGTCCGGGTGCAGCATCTGCCGGTTGAACTCCTCATAGGTGACCAGCGGCCCCACAAACAGGCGGGGGAAAAAGCAGCAGTACAGCGCCACCTTGAGAAAATCCAGTTCGTAGGGCTGGGTGCGCCGATACATTTCATCCACCATGGATATCCCCGACAAGGCGCAGACCACTATACCCAAAAGGGGATTGACCCCGGTTCGGGCCATCCCGACAAGGGCATATCCCATCAGCAGGATGCTCTTGCCTATGGCGACGGCATGGCTGGCCCGCCGGATGGCCCGGTTGTCGTCGTGGCGCTTCATGGTGCGTATGGCCAGATAATCCACCGCCACCGAGCCCATCATAACCAGGGCCCCCAAGGGCTGCAGCGCGGCCATATACACCAGGGAAATCCCCAGCATCCCCCCGGCCCGGTATTGCTCCGGCAGCAGCCTGTGCACCACCAAAAACAGGGGCAGCAGCACAAACAGGAACGCAAAGCCGGTCAGACCTGTCCACTGGAACAGGGGTGTCAAAACTGCCATTGCGCTCCCTCCCTTCGGCTTTCCGTCCGGATATTCGACAACAAACTACGTTTTACAACACACTTGCAAAACCATAAATCCCGCTACCGCACAACCTCCGACATATTTTCCAGGGTCTCCTGCAGAATTTCCACAGGCCCCTGGCCGGGATTCATCTTAACTATAATATACGGCTTTGCGCCCGCGTTGACAAGTACCCGGCCCTTCATTTTTCCGGCGACTGTCCCCGCCATGGCAAAGTCCAGTGCCTCCGGGTACAGCAGAATCTGGTTTTCCTGCTGCGAAATCTCCTTGATGCCCAGCAGCGAGGCCCGGTTGCGCATCAGCGCCACATCCACCAGCCCCTTCACCGATTCCGGCGGGTCGCCAAACCGGTCGATGAGCTCGTCTATCATATCCAGCGCATCCTCGTCGGTCTGCACCGACGCGATTTTCTTGTAAATGTCGATGCGCTGGGACAAATTCTCGATGTAATTCTCCGGGATGTGGGCGTCCAGTCGCACATCGATGATGCACTCCGTGGGCTGCTTGTTGGGCACGCCCTGCTCCTCGCTGACTGCCTCCGACAGCAGCTTCAGGTACAAATCGTAGCCCACCGCCTCCATGTGGCCGTGCTGCTGCGCCCCCAGAATGTTGCCCGCCCCCCGTATCTCCAGATCCCGCATAGCAATGCGAAAGCCGGAGCCAAAGGCCGTAAACTCCCGAATGGCCGCCAGCCGCTTGGACGCCACATCGGTCAGCGCCTTCCCCTTGTGGAAGGTCAGGTAGGCATAGGCGCGGCGGGTGGAACGCCCCACCCGTCCCCGAATCTGATACAGCTGGCTCAGCCCCATCCGGTCGGCGTCCTCGATGATAAGAGTGTTGCAGTTGGGCACATCCACGCCGGTCTCGATGATGGTGGTGCAGACCAAAATGTCGATTTCATGCTCGATCAGCTGCTGCCAGATGTCCCCCAGCGCCTCCTCGCCGATTTTGCCGTGGGCAGTGGCGATGCGGGCATCGGGGAGGCGCTCCTTCAACCGGGCAGCGCAGCCGTCGATGGTGTCGATGCGGTTGTGGAGGTAAAACACCTGCCCGCCCCGTCGCAGCTCCTTCTGGATGGCCTGGGTCAGCACACCCAGATCGTGCTCCAGCACATAGGTCTGCACCGGATATCTGTCCTGGGGCGCCTCCTCGATGATACTCATATCCCGAATGCCGCTCATGGCCATGTTCAGGGTGCGGGGGATGGGGGTGGCCGACAGAGTCAGCACGTCGATGTTGGCCCGCATTTCCTTGAATTTCTCCTTGTGGGCCACGCCGAACCGCTGCTCCTCGTCGATGATGCAAAGCCCCAAATCCTTGAAGGCGATGTCCTTCTGCACAATGCGGTGGGTGCCGATGAGCACATCCACCTGGCCCCGCTTCACCCGCCGGATAATGGCCTCCTGCTCCTTGGCCGTCTTAAACCGGGAGAGAAACTCCACGGTGATGGGGTACCCCTCCAGCCGCTGGGTAAAGGTCTGATAGTGCTGCCACGCCAGAATGGTGGTGGGCACCAGCACCGCACACTGCTTGCTGTCCAGCACGCACTTGAACACAGCCCGCAGAGCCACCTCGGTCTTGCCAAAGCCCACATCGCCGCACAGCAGCCGATCCATGGGATTGGGCTTTTGCATGTCGGCCTTGATTTCCTCCACGCACCGCAGCTGATCCTCGGTCTCCTCAAAGGGGAACCGCTCCTCAAACTCCTTCTGCCAGTCACTGTCGGCGGAAAAAGCAAAGCCCGGGGCGTTCATCCGCTTGGCGTAAAGGGCAATCAGCTCCTTGGCCATATCCTTGACAGCGCTCTTCACCCGGGCCCGGGTTTTCTGCCACTCCACCGAGTTCAGCTTGTGGAGGCGCACCACGCCGCCCTCCGCCGCGCCGATGTACTTGCTCACCAAATCCAGCTGGGTGACGGGCACAAACAGCGCGTCTGTCCCCGCGTAGCGAATCTTGATGTAATCCTTGATGACCCCGTGCATATCCCGCTTGACAATGCCCTCAAACACGCCGATGCCGTGGGCGGTGTGGACGACATAATCCCCAAAGGCCAGGTCGGACAAAGCCTTTATCTTTTTGCCGTCCTTGTGCCGCCGCTTCCGCTTTTGGGGCTGCATGGCCGTCTTGGAATGGCTGACCAGGGCAAAGCGGGAGTCGGGGTATTCCAGCCCCGCCGACAGGGTATTGGGCACAACCCACACCTTGCCGGGGGAGAGAGCATCCACATCCGCCCCAATCTCCGCGTTGATGCCGTCCCGCGCCAGGTCACTGTGAATGGCCGCGCAGGCCCGGTCTGTCCCCGCGAACACCACCACGGCGTAGTCCCGCTCCATGTAGCTGTCCACGTCCTCCTTGAGCAGGCCGTAGTCGCCGCTCCAGGCCGACAGCTGTATGGCGTTGACATTGACCAGTGCCTTCAGGGGCAAATCCGGCAGCGAACGGGTGAAGGTGTCCATAACCAGGGTATTTTCCCCGGCCAGCCACGCCGCCACATCCCCAAAATCCAGCGAGAAGGTGTCGCAGCCCTTAAACAGCACTCCCTCGGCCAGCAGCAGCTTGATGTCCTCATGAATCTGCCATTGGCCGTTTTTCAGGGTTTCCTTCATGCTGACCGGCTCACAGGCGAACACCAGTCGCCCGGCGCAGTAGTCCATGACAGCGGCGGGCTGGGGGTACAGCAGCGGCAGATATTTGTCGGCGTTTTCCAGCGCCAGGCCACTGTCCAGCTTGGCCATATCCGCCGCGATTTGCTCCTTTGCCAACGCGCCGTATTTGCCCCGCAGACCGGAACGCGTCTTTTCCAGCGTATGCAGAAACGCCTCCCCGTCGCCGATCAGCACCTCTCTTGCAGGGGTGATGCGCACCTCGTCCACCTGGGCGACGCGCCGCTGGGTATCGATGGCAAAGGTGGAGATGGTGTCGATTTCATCGCCCCAAAACTCCACCCGATAAGGCAGCGCTGCCCCCGGCGGCGAGAAATCCAGCAGCCCGCCCCGTATGGCAAACTGGGATACCCCCTCCACCTGCTCGGCCCGGATGTACCCGGCCTTCACCAGCATCATGGCCAGCGCCTCCACCGAGTGCTCCTCCCCCGGCCGCAGGGTCAGGGTGCGCTCCCGAAACAGCGCCGCCGGCAGGGTGTGCTGCACCGCCCCCTCGATGGAGGCCACCACAATCCGGGCCGTGCCGGAGACGATTCTGTCCAGCACCCCCAGCCGGGTGTGCTCGTACTCCCGGGACACCCCCTCCATCTCCCGGAACACCATCTCCCGAGCCGGATAAAAGAGCGCGGCCTCATAGCCGTACAAGGCATTCAAATCCTCACACAGCTTCAGCGCGGTGGGCTCATTGGGAGCCAGCACAAACCCTTCCTGCCCCAGCTCCTCGCACAGGCAATAGATATAGTGGGCCTTGTGAATGTTGGAGAGGCCGGTCGCCATTTGAGGGGCCCGCCCGGCGGACATATTCCCCATGATCTCCCGGTATCGCGGCTCCCCCGCCATCAGTTTATAAAAATGCTTCATGGTTTCCCGTTACCCTCAAATCTGCTCATTTGCGCCGTTGAATTTCCCCATGGCCTCGTCAATTTTCCCCGACACAATCAGCTCCACCGCCTCCAGGCAGCTGTCAAACAGCGGCTCCAGCGCCTTCTTGTCCGCCGGTGTAAACCGGGACAGCACCCAGTCCGCCAGCTGCATCTCCGGGTGAGGCTTCGCGCCTATCCCCAGCCGAATGCGGGGGAAATCACCCTTGCCCGTCAGGTAGATGATGCTCTTGAGCCCCTTCTGCCCGCCGTCGCTGCCCTTTCGCCGAATCCGCATTCTGCCCACCTCCAGCGAGATATCGTCGGAAATGACAATGACATGTTCGATGGGCACCTTGTAGAACGCCATGGCGTCCCGCACTGCCTCGCCGGAATTGTTCATGTAGGTGGAGGGCTTGAGAAACAGCACCCGCTTCCCCTTAATGGCGCAATCCCCGCAGAGGGACTTGAACTTCAGCTTGCGAATCTCAAACCCCAGCTGCCTGCCAATGGCATCCACCGCCAAAAAGCCGGCGTTGTGGCGGGTTTCCTCGTACTGCTTGCCGGGATTCCCCAGCCCCACCACAATGTACTCAATGGGCCCCGTCGCCGAGTACCCCGCAAAAAAATCCTTAAACTTCCCTGTTATCTTTGCCATATTTCCATTGCCGTAACGGCGTTCCTCCAATAAAAACAGGCGGAACAGCGATACGCTGTCCCGCTGCTGTAATATGTACCAAAACCGCCCTCCCCGCAAGACCGTGTCACAATCCGCGAAGCGGGACAGGGTTCCTCGCCGGCTTTACCGGCCATTCCCCTCATTTCCCAAGCGAAAGAAACCGCCTAGACAAACAGGGGCGAAACCGGCTTATCCTCATAGATGCGTGCAATGGCCTCGGCGAATACCGGCGCCACCGACACCTGCTTGATTTTGCGGCACCGGGCCTTCTCCTCCAGGGGGATGGTGTCCAGCAGAATCAGCTCCTTGATGGGGCTTTCCTCAATGCGCTCAATGGCCGGATCCGACAGCACGCCGTGGGTCGCGCAGGCGTATACCTCCTTGGCGCCGCCAACCTCGATGAGGGCGGTGGCGGCATGGCACAGGGTGCCCGCCGTGTCGATCATATCATCCACCAAAATGACGTTCCGGTCGCGCACATCGCCGATAATATTCATAACCTCGCTGACATTGGCCTTGGGGCGGCGCTTGTCGATGATGGCAAGGGGTGCGTCAAATTTTTCCGCAAACCGCCGTGTCCGTGCTACAGAGCCCAAATCCGGCGAGACAATGGTGACGTTGTCCTTTTCCGCCGCCGTAAAGCTGCGGGAGAAGTACGCCGCCAGCAGGGGCGTGCTCAGCAGGTGATCCACCGGGATATTGAAAAAGCCCTGGATCTGCGGGGCGTGAAGATCCATGGTCAGCACCCTGTCCGCCCCCGCCGTTGTAATCAGATCCGCCACCAGCTTGGCCGAGATGGGATCCCGGGCCTTTGCCTTTCTGTCCTGCCTGGCATAGCCGAAATAGGGCATCACCGCCGTGATTCGCCCGGCAGACGCCCGCTTAAAGGCGTCTATCATAATGAGAAGCTCCATGATGTGGTCGTTGACCGGCTTGCAGGTGGACTGCACCACAAACACGTCAGAGCCGCGAACTGATTCGCCGATGTGCATATTGATTTCCCCGTCGGCAAAGTGAGTGACGTCGCTTTTTCCCAGCGGCAGCCCCAATGCTGTCGCGATGCCCGTAGCCACCGGTTTGTTTGAATTTGCGGAAAAAATCTTGATATCCTTGCCGTGAAGATTCATGTCGCCCCTTCTCCTTTTCCCCTTCTCATCCTGGTGCCGCCATCGGCCTGCCTGTTCCCGCCAATGACCTTTTACCGCCTGTTGCAGCCACTTTCTGTTTTTCGACAATGTTTTACAACACAGTGCCCGAACTCATTTCTTCCTAAATTTCCCCGTCTTTACCGTCCACCCCTCCTTGACCACCTGCCGGGCGCGGCCAATGACAAGGGCGTCGTCCGGCACGTCCTCGGTGATGGTGGTGCCGGCGGCGGAATAGGCGTGATTGCCCACCCGCACCGGTGCGACAAGGTTGGTATTGCAGCCGATAAAGGCATGATCCCCAATTACGGTGCGGTGCTTGTTGGTGCCGTCGTAGTTGACTGTCACCACGCCGCAGCCAAAGTTACAGCCCTTGCCCACATCGGAATCGCCCACATAGGTCAGGTGAGCCACCGACGTTTTCTCGCCGATGGTGGAGTTTTTGATCTCCACAAAGTCGCCGATTTTCACGCCGTCCATGATGTGGCTGTCCGGCCGGATGTTGCTCATAGGGCCGATTTTCACGTTGGCCTCCACCACGGCGCTGTCGATGTAGCTGGAGATGATCTGGCTGCCGTCCTTCACCACGCCGTCGGTGATGTGGGAGTTGGGGCCGATCTCGCAGCCCGCGCCGATGACAGTGTTCCCCTTCAGGATGGTTCCCGGCAAAATCCGGGTGTCGGGGCCGATTTTGACATCCACGCCGATGACAATGCCGTCGGCAAAGGGGATGTCCACGCCGTTTTCCAGATGCTTCTCCAGCACCCGTTCCCGGGCAATGGCGTTGAGCTGCTGCAGTCCCTTGCGGCTGTTGGCCCCCAGGGCCGCGTCAGGGCTCACCACACAGGCCCCCGCCCGGTATCCGTGATTCACGGCATAGGCGAGGGTATCCGTCAGGTAATATTCGCCCTGGGCGTTGTTGGGCTGCAGCTTGTCAAGGGCCTCCAGCAGAAATTTCGCCCCAAACCAGAACGCCCCGGAATTGATCTCGGGGATCAACCGGGTTGTTTCATCGGTATCCGCTTCCTCCACAATGGCCGTTACCTGCCCGTCCTCACGACGGGCATGCCCATCCTCCCGTACAATCCGGCCGTAGCCGGTGGAGTTGTCCACCACAGCGGACAGGACAGTCACATCGTTTTTCTCCGCCTTGTGCAGTGCATAGGCCTTGGCCAAATCCTCGCCGGTAACCAGCGGGGCATCTCCGCACAGCACCATCACATCCGCGGCGCCGCACTCCCGGATAAACCCGGCCGCCATTTTCGTCGCATGGCCGGTGCCCCTGCGCTCCAGCTGCACCGCCGTTTTCACACGGGCGGGCAGGACAGGCTCCACCTTGCCGCTGTCGTTGACCACCACACATGTATGGGGAACCCCACAGCGGTCAACACTGTCCACAACCCATGCAATCATCGGCTTGAACAGCACCTCACACAGCACCTTCGGCTGTGCCGACTTCATTCGCTTGCCATCGCCTGCCGCCAAAATGACCGCGCAGGCATCAGTCATCTGAACCCCTTCACTCTCCGTTCCCATTGAGCCCTCCCGATTTCCATAAAATTGTGTCTGTCAATTTCGCAGGAGTCATACTATTTTACGTCTTAGGGCGACTGTTCATGCCCCGGAGACCGCGTTTTCACTTACTATTATTGCAATTTTTATGGTTATTTGCAAGGGGAATTCCCCGCTTTTAAACAAATCACTCAAAATTTATGGATTTCAGATTTTTTTTGGCAATAACTAGCTAAATTGCTGTATACTATGTTATAATAACCTCACCCGTTTGCCAAATCAAAGATTTGGAACGGGTCCCGAGAACATTGAATCACAAAAATTGGTATTAGAATGCGGATTGTGATATAATATATCGGCTAGACACAATTTCATGCATTTTCCGTTATTTCGGAAACATTCCCTAAGAGGAATTTCATTATATTGATGTTGACAAAACAGGAGGTAAGTAAGTAGTGAGCAAAAAGTATGTGTATCTGTTCTCCGAAGGCAATGCCAGCATGCGCGAGCTTCTTGGCGGCAAGGGTGCCAACCTGGCCGAAATGACCGGTCTCGGCATGCCTGTTCCCCAGGGCTTCACCGTAACCACCGAAGCCTGCACCCGGTATTATGACGACGGCAAAAAAATCGCCCCCGAAATTGTGGACGAAATTTTCAAGTATATCTCCAATCTTGAAGAAATCTCCGGCAAAAAATTCGGCGACGACTCCAACCCCATGCTCGTATCCGTACGTTCCGGTGCCAGGGCGTCCATGCCCGGCATGATGGACACCGTTCTCAACCTGGGTCTCAACGACGTAGCTGTAGAGGGCTTTGCCAAGCTGACCAACAACCCCCGCTTCGCCTACGACAGCTATCGCCGCTTCATCCAGATGTTCTCCGACGTGGTTATGGAGGTTCCCAAATCCAACTTTGAGCGCATCATCGATGAGATGAAGGAAGCCCGCGGCATCAAGCTGGACACCGAATTTTCCGCCGATGACCTCAAAGAGATGATCGCCAAGTTCAAGGAATATTTCAAAGCCCAGAAGGGCATCGACTTCCCCCAGGAGCCCAAGGATCAGCTTATTGAGGCTGTCACCGCCGTGTTCCGTTCCTGGGATAACCCCCGCGCCAACTACTACCGCCGCATGAACGACATCCCCTATTCCTGGGGTACTGCCGTCAACGTGCAGCTGATGGTATTCGGCAACATGGGCGACGATTCCGGTACCGGTGTTGCCTTTACCCGCAACCCCTCCACCGGTGAAAACAAGCTCTACGGCGAGTTCCTCATGAACGCCCAGGGCGAGGACGTTGTGGCCGGTGTCCGCACTCCCCTGCCTATGGACGAAATGAAGAACATCATGCCCGACGTATATGACCAGTTTGCCGCAACCGCCAAAAAGCTGGAGAACCACTACAAAGACATGCAGGACATGGAGTTCACCATCGAGAAGGGTACTCTGTACATGCTCCAGACCCGCAACGGCAAGCGCACCGCCGCCGCCGCCCTCAAGGTAGCCTGCGACCTGGTGGAGGAAGGCCTCATCGACAAGAAGCAGGCTGTCCTTTCCATCGACCCCAAGCAGCTGGACGCTCTGCTCCATCCCCAGTTTGACACTGCCGCCCTGAAAAAGGCCAAGCCTCTCGGCACCGGTCTGCCCGCTTCTCCCGGCGCCGCCTGCGGACGCGTTGTATTCAACGCCGAGGACGCCGTGACCTGGGCTGAAAAGGGCGAGACCATCATCCTGGCCCGCCTGGAAACCTCCCCCGAGGACATCGAGGGCATGAACCTGGCCGCCGGTATCCTGACTGTCCGTGGCGGCATGACCTCCCACGCGGCCGTTGTTGCCCGTGGCATGGGCCGTTGCTGCGTAGCCGGCTGTGGCGACATCAATATGAATGAAGAAGCCAAAGAGTTCACCCTCGGCGGCAAGACCATTAAGGAAGGCGACTACATCTCCCTGGACGGCTCCACCGGTAGCGTATACGGCGAAGCTCTCCCCACCACCGAAGCCTCCATCAGCGGCTACTTCGAGACCATCATGAAATGGGCCGACGAGTTCCGCGTCCTGAAAATCCGCACCAACGCCGACACCCCCCGCGATGCCAAACAGGCCATCACCTTCGGCGCCGAGGGCATCGGACTGTGCCGCACCGAGCACATGTTCTTCGAGGCTGACCGCATCAAATCCATGCGTGAAATGATTGTCTCCTCCAGCCTGGAGCAGCGCAAAGCCGCTCTGGCCAAGCTGCTCCCCATCCAGCGCGGCGACTTCGAGGGCATCTACGAGGCCATGGAGGGCCGCCCTGTAACCGTCCGTTTCCTGGATCCGCCGCTGCATGAGTTCCTGCCCACCGCCGAGGACGACATCATCGCCCTGGCCAAGGAAATGAACATGTCTGTGGAGGATTTGAAGGCTGTTATCTCCTCCCTGCACGAGTTCAACCCCATGATGGGCTTCCGTGGCTGCCGCCTGACTGTCAAGTATCCCGAAATTGCCGAGATGCAGACCCAGGCCGTTATCGAGGCTGCCATCAATGTCCAGAACAAGCATCCCGAGTGGACAATCGTCCCCGAGATCATGATTCCCCTGGTAGGCGAAGTCAAAGAGCTTGCCTATGTCAAGAGCGTAGTGGTGGAGACCGCTGACCGCATCATCAAGGAAAAGGGCTCCAAGCTGACCTACCTGGTCGGCACCATGATCGAGATCCCCCGTGCCGCTGTCACCGCCGATGAGATCGCCAAGGAAGCCGAATTCTTCAGCTTCGGCACCAACGACCTCACCCAGATGACCTTCGGCTTCAGCCGCGACGACGCCGGCAACTTCCTCGACAGCTACTACGAAACCAAGATCTACGAGAACGATCCCTTTGCCCGTCTGGATCAGGTCGGCGTAGGCAAACTGGTAGAAACCGCCGTCAAGCTGGGCAAGGTCGGTCGCCCCGACATCAAGCTGGGCGTCTGCGGCGAGCATGGCGGAGACCCCTCCTCCATCGAGTTCTTCCACAAGGTGGGCCTCGCCTATGTATCCTGCTCCCCCTTCCGCGTGCCGATTGCACGGCTGTCCGCCGCCCAGGCTGCGCTGAATTTCCCCCGATAACTGATCATAGCGTAAGAAAACAGGGTGTGCCGATTGTGGCGCACCCTGTTTTTGTGGTATAATGGCGCAAGGGGAGGAGTTACATGATTAAACTAATCGTCACAGATTTAGACAACACGCTTTTGGATTCCCAGAAAACCATTTCTCCGTTCACAATAGATATTCTAAGGCAGTGCCAGAAGAAGGGATTGATGATAGCTTTTGCCACTGCTCGTCCGGAACGCGCAACCAAAAAGTATCAGAGGGACTTTACGCCCGATTTTATTATTGCTAACAATGGAGCAAGCATTGAAAAAAACGGCGAGGTAATTTTTAACAATCCCATATCGCGAAACATCCTGCTTCGCTTGATTCCAGAACTGCTCTCACATCAAGAAATTACATGCATAACAGTAGAAGCCGGAGACTGTTTATATACGACCTACGACGGCCCTCCGTGGGAAGAGGGGTGGAATCCGATATATTGCGATTTTGAAGCAATCCCAGATAAAGAAATCACCAAGATTTCAACTGAGTGTGAGAATATTGCTACCATACAGCAGATATTGAGGAATTACCCTATACTACATTTGTATGATAATTCAGGGGAACGCTGGCAACAGATCATGCTTGCTAGTTCAACAAAGTTTAACGCCATATCTCAAATTGCAGATGCATATCAGCTTGGTATTTCTAGTATTGTTGCATTTGGGGATGACAGCAATGATATTGATATGATCAGAAATTGTGGAGTTGGCATCGCAGTTAGTAATGCAATTGATTCAGCAAAGAATATAGCTGATGAAATATGTGGTAGCAATAGTGATGACGGTGTAGCCAAATGGCTTGCAATCAATCTCCTGTAATAAATGTATTTGAGCCACATGGAAACCGGTCGCCGATCGCATTCCGATGTGTTGCAGCCGCACAATCCGCGCTGAAATTCCCCCGGTAACTGATTTATAACGCAAGAAAACAGGGTGTGCAGGCAACTAAAGTTGCCGTTGCGGCGCACCCTGTTTTTTATACAAAAGTCCTGTTATAATATATTTGAGAGGAGGTGAAGATAATTGATAGATTAATTGATGACATCACTAACTTTGTATTTATGGATAATGAAATAGAAAAGGCCGATATTATCTTTATCCCCGGAGGGTCACACCCTGAACTCGGTGAATATGCTGCAAGACTTTTTGTACAAGGGTATGCAAAATATGTTTTGCCGGCAGGCGGTGTAAGTGTGAAAACCGGTAAGTTTAACGGGGTAAAAAGCAAAAGGGAAATTTACAATAAAGAGTATAAAACTGAATTTGAATTTCTATCGGATGTCCTTATCCAAAACGGAGTGCCATCAAATGCAATAATCCGTGAGGATCAGTCGAGCTTTACAAAAGAAAATGCAGTATATTCAAAAAGAGTTCTTGATAGTATGGGAATCATAGTAGATAAGGCCATTTTATGCTGTAAGTCTTTCCATGCGCGTAGAGCATTTATGTTTTATCAATTCGCATTTCCTGATACAGAAATTCTGGTTCATTCAATACCTTATTTTGAAAACGGGGTAGGAATCAATTCAGACAGCTGGCATAAATCAGAAGTTGGGATTAATCGTGTAATGGGCGAAATTCGCAGATATGGGGAGCAGTTTATGGATGACTTTATCGGATTGCTCTGATGATTTGCTGCACAATGGAAGGCTTCCTCCGAGATTGCTATGCCATATATACCCACCGCACAATCCGCGCTCAACTTCCCCAAAATAAAAAAACAAGGTGTGCCATAATTGCAGTCAAATGCATTGTGCACACCTTGTTTTGGTTTTGATTGTAAACTGTAAAAAGTATGATATACTAAAACAGTGATATGCAGAGCGACTTAAATGATACATTCGATTAGAAGAAGGTGCATAGATGGGTAAGGCGAAACCACGCGCAAGACAAAAGGAACGAAAGCAGGCTGAAATTAAGAAGGCTTCTTTTTTTCAGAAACATGGCAATATGCTTTTTTGGTGTTTGTTTGGCGTGATTCTATTGTTTTCATTTTGGAATGTGTTTCGCGGGCTTTCAATCGCTCCATTATTTGATTGGGATGAATCAAGGCATGGTGTGAGTGCCTGGGAAATGCTTCAAAGTGGTGACTATCTTGTTCAAACATACCAAGGCGAGGTAGATTATTGGAATTTAAAGCCTCCGCTGTCATTTTGGCCGATGGCATTGGGATACCGCCTTTTCGGTGTAAACGCATTGGGACTACGCTTTTTTTCTGCCCTGTCCTTGCCGCTGTGTTGTGCCGGAGCGATGTTATTGATTCGTCGACACAGCGGAAAAGCCGCCGCTTTGTGTACCGGATTTCTGTTTGCACTCACAGGTGTGCAATTTAACCATTTATTTCTCCATGGGGACGCCGATGCGGTGCTCTTTCTATTCTACTTTTTTGCTTTACTGTTTTTTTATCTATCCTACGCAGAAAAAAGTGTATTTCTGATTGGAACCGGAATATTTACGGCTTGCGCATTTCTGGCAAAAGCGGCCCATGCGGGGGTACTGATTGTTGTACTCTTATTGTCGATGCTCATTTTGCGGCGAGAAAAATCATTTTCAATAATTGAATTTGGACTTTTTTTCGCATTGCCCATGGTTTCTCCCATACTACTTTGGTGCTATTTCCGGTGGAAATACGATGGATTTTCCTTTCTCCAACAAATGCTCTTCACCGATATAATCTCACGGACGACTTCTGAATTGGAGTCCAATGCTCGGGGAGGAACATACTATTTGAAGGAATTTTCCCGCGCGCTGGGCCCCTTGCTTTTTGTACTTTTTATTTGCATTTTGGTCGCCTGCCTTTTGATACTCTTTTTAAACAAGAAGAGCATCAAAAAAATGGATAAGGTTTTCATTTGTGTGTATTCATTAATGGCCATTGTTCCGATAGCACTTTATTCTCTGGCTGTCACAAAACTTTCGTGGTATGTATGGCCTGCCTTTATTGGCTTCATTATGCTAACCGGCTGGTTAATTGGATTTTTGCTGCGACTGCATGTGCAGGCAAACAGTTCAAAAAATCAGGGAACTTTAGAGCAAGGTGTGCTTGTCATCATGGGTCTCGCAATTTTGCTTGCAATTGGCGTTATGCCAAACCGTTTTGCGATGCAAAAATATTATGACACCAGCACTATTTTCCCCGAAAATTGCATTTTTCTGGATTTGCCAAACGACATGGCGACACCATCTACTTATATTGCGCTCAATACAGATGGAAGTCGTGCTAATCTGCCTCAAAGTTGGGTTCTACAAGGGATCTTCAGCGGATATTACCAAGCACCCGATTCTAATGGCGATAACGGGGCCGCCAATCCCCTTCTGCTGGTACACTATTCGTCAGCATCTGACTTGGAGGCTTTTCAACAGGCACATCCGGACTATTCGATTTTTGCAAATGGGAAAAGCTATGTTCTTATGTCTGTCGAATAGCAGTGCTGCGGTATAATGCTAAAAAAAGCCATCAAGGGAGAGATTTTGCCAATATGCCTAACAAAGCAGAAGAACTAAAGGAAAAAGGCATCTGTCCATCCTGTCATAATATGAAGTATGGCGGTATATTTGCTGATATAACAGAGCGGCTCTTATATGAGGATGACCTCCTGCTATGTTTTTTAGAGGAGAATCCCCGTTCCATTGGCCATACAATCATACTTATCAAGCCACATTATCATGATATGTCCGAAATTCCGGATGAATTATGTTCCCATGTTTATTGCTTTGCCAAAAAAGTCATGAATGCCTTGTTGGAGGCGTCTGGTGCCGAACGAGTATATTTATGCACAATGTGTGATGGCCCTGTAAATCATTATCATGTCCAGCTTATTCCCCGGCATCACGGTGTCAAAATAGGCTCGTATAATTTTGTGAACCCCAGAGAGAAATATATCCACAATGAAGCAATTGTCTGTAAGCTAAGAATGTTACTTAACTCTTAAGATTTCATGACACAGCAAATATCTCTCAAAATAACCTCCCCCCTTGCCCAACCGCCTTTTTTGTGCTATTCTATCACAGGACAAAATATTCCGCACAAAAAAGGGGATATTGCACGTATGCACGCTAAGCTGGAAGCCATCAAAAGGCTACATAATCATTGCCCGATTCTGGGCCTGCGAACCATCAAATCTGTTGTGGCAGTATGTATCACTGCTCTGTTTATGCAGTACGTACTGCATCAGAACCCATTTTTCGCCTGCATTGGCGCGGTCGTCGCCGTCGAGCGCACATTGTCCTCCTCTGTGCAGGCGGTACTCATCCGCAACATTGCCACCATCACCGGCGGAGTCATCGGCATCGCCATTGCCTCGTTTACCGAAAACATCTTTCTCCTGTCTCTGGGCCTTATCCCACTGATTTTCATCAACAATTTGCTGGGCCGAAAGGAAAGCATCGTCCCCGGCGCGATTGTCTATTTCGCAGTGTCCTATCTCAACACCACCGACCATGCATGGATATACGGCCTTACCCGCATCGGCGGCACATTGCTGGGATCTCTCATCGGCATTGCGGTCAATATGCTGCTGTTCCCACCTCGCCCTGCCCAGTCCACAGACCAGCCGGAACCGGAACCCGTCGAACACACCACCAGATAACCCCTCTTCATTTAGTTTCCGATCAAACGCTTTGCAAAGGGTTTGCAGGGTTTGGGACAGCGTCCCAAGGTCTTTACGGATGGAATCTACAGATTCCATCCGTATTTTTTTCGCATCCACAGCAGAATCCCCACACCTGCCATACTCACAGCCGAAATGCAGCACCCCATCCGCCAGCCCGGCAAATGATACCGCATCCGAATCTCCGAGCGCCCTGCCTCCAGCGGGATATACAGGAAAATATTGTCCTGCTTTACCGGAGTCACTCTCTCGCCGTTTACCGTTACACTCCACCCCGCATCCCACGGGAATGTAGTGGCAAGATAGCCATCCTCCGGCGCGTGCACCACACCGTCGACCCGGGTATCGGCAAAGACTGTCACCTCCATTTTATCCCGGTCAATGGCGTCTGTCGCAGCTGCGGCCCCCTCACTGTCCAGTCCAAAGGCATACACGGCGGCATAGCTCATATAATCGCCCTCAAACTCCACCACAAGGGAGACGGTCTCCTCCGCCCCCACACTCACAATGGGATTGTTCCGGTACCCCAGCACACGGGTTTTCTCTTCCCCTTTCTCTCCCCACAGCAGCGCAGCCCGGGAAAATCGACGTCCCATCGGCTGCAGCCACACCGATACCTCCCGCCCCTCCGGATTGTGCACCGTATACCGCACCGCTGCCTTTTCTCCCCGTATTTGCCGCGCTGCCACAAACAAACCGCTTTGCTGCCGGGTCAATGTGCAGTTCACCGGCTCCGCCGTCCACTCCAGCGGTACATACAGCGGCTCTCTGTACATGGTGTTCATCACGGCAAAGGGATTGTCCCCCACCGCCAAATCCGGCAAACTCTCCGCGTAATAGGCCAACGGCAGCGCATAGCGATTCTCATAGATTCCCACCTCACCCACCGTGTCAAACAACGCATAGGCCGGCCCCAAAGTCGTCTCGCTCAGCAGATATTTCACCCCCAGCGCCCCCGACGCCAACGGCGACCCCGGCGCAAACCGCACATCGTTCAGCGTCCCCGAATTGAACGCCAGCCGCCGCAAAAAGCCATTCAGCGTCTGATTGGTGGTGGTGGAGTAATGGGAGACCGGATAGTACCCAAACGCCAGCCCACCATTGGAATTGCGGGGCGCGGCAATCTCTGTGCGATAGGGCCCACCCTCCGGCAATTGCTCCACCGCCGCCTCATATTTGTCCATATATGTCCGATAGGCCGCCCTGTTTCCATAATGAAATTGCTCATCAATCCCCCCAATGATACGGTATCCGCTGTAGCCCAGTTCCCCGCACAGCAATACCGTCAGCGCCACCGCCCGATACCGTCCACCCTTGCCGCCGGGCAACAGCAAACCGGCATATGCCGCCGCCAACATCACCGCCACTGTGGCCAATTCCCTGTCTATCCCGCCGCTGTCCGCCAGCGCCGCCTCCCCAATGAGAATCAGCGCCACCCCAAAAGCAGCCCCCACCCATTCGGCCCGCAGAGGCTGCTTTTCCTCGACACAGCGCAGCCCCATATACAGTACAAAAGCGGGAAACACAAAGGAATAGCGGGCCGGAAACCAGGTGGGATCCTCAAAGGCATGCCACGCCAAATTCAGCGGCTCCCACGAAAAGCTCAGCCAAAGCCCCGCCAGCATACCCCCGCACAACAGCTTTTCCTTCCGGGGAATCGACCGCCGCAGAAAAAACAGCACCCCCAAAAACACCCCCGGCAGGGAGCAGTAGAGGTTGGGCAACGCCGCGTCCGTCAGGGAATCGTAATATCCGGGAAGCAGCTTTCGACTCAGCTGGGTAACACTGTATCGCAGCGAGCCGGTCAGAGGAACCTCCCACAGCCCTGCCTGTCCATTCTGCAAATTCCGAAACGCCGGCAGCAGCAAAAAGGCACAGCATCCCGCTGCCAAAGCAGCCGTCGCCAACAGCCGCACAAGCCGCCGCCCAAACGCACGCCCCGATTGATTGACGCTGAAATACCGTAGCGCCATATACAGCACCGAGTAGATCCCCACCATATACCCAATATAATAGCACGTCACAAACACATAGATGTATCCGGCCAGTAACAGGCCGGATTTTTGTTTCCACAGCAGCCTTTCCACCCCACACAGAACAATCGGCAGACACAGCACGCCGTCCAGCCACATGATGTTGGAGCTGTACGCCACCGCATACCCCATCATGGCATAGGCGGTGGAGCAAATCAGATTCCACACAAAATCCGCCTGAAAGCAGCGCCGTGCATACACATGGAACAGCAGCCCGCAGCACCCAAATTTCAGCACCGTAATCAAAAATATCGCCTCGGTGATGCAGCGGACAGGCAGCAGCACGGCGATCAGCGCAAAGGGACTGGCCGCGTAAAAGGCCACCAGCCCCAGCATATCCAACCCCATGCCCATGCTCCATGTCCGCAGAATGCTTCTGCCGCCTATGTCCCGCACCGCCCTGTTCAGATACGTCAGATAGTCCACATATTCGCTGCTCATGTCCACCACCAGCAGCGTTTTCTCCCCAAAGGGATACACCCCCAGCAGTGCAAATATCCCCACCATCAGCACAGCGGGCAGCGCAAACGCAGCCCCATATTCCAGTGCCGCCCGCCGCCGGAGGCGCCCGCCTTCACCTGTCAACGCTCTCATATTCCCACTCTCCGTACTTCGATTGGTAGCCTGTAGACAAAAGCAACGTATCTGAAATGGGGTTTCACCCCAAACCCCACCTATAGGGGAAAGTCGCCCGTATGGGCGACATAACCCCTTAGGAATCCCGCAAATTGTGTTTTGAGGTTGGTATTTTATAGCCTCGCACCC
>JAJDGX010000038.1 GCA_030265885.1 Ruminococcaceae bacterium OttesenSCG-928-L11
AGGCGCCGATAGATTTATTGTCATTCATATCGCTGTACAAAAAAGATTGGCAGGAGCATGGCTATCTCACACTCAACGGTGTGTCGGACAAAGCGATTCTGCACAAGCTGGAATGCTATCCTCATTTGCAAACACCTATCCTGTGCCTCGATAACGACAGCACCGGAACCACCGCGACCAACCGTATATCTGAAAAATTGAAGCAGCTGGGATACGATAATGTGTCTCAGCTGCTTCCTGTTTATAAGGATTGGAATCTGGAATTGCAATATGAGCGAGCTATCCTCCGGGAACCTGTGCCGGAAATAGAGGATACGTTGGAGCTCAGTCCTTGATCTTTTCTTGACAGCGCCTGTCCGCTATCCTACAATAACAATATGGAGGGCTTCATCATGCCAAAAAAACAGCAAACCAAGGCGCAAAAAAGAGAGCGGGAGCTTCATAAGGCGCGTGCATGGCTTGCGGCATATGATGGCGGTAAGCAAAACATCGCACGCAATTATCGGAAAAAGTTTGGCGTGGATATGCTCTGTGCTATCCGTGACTTGCAGGAAATCGGCGTTACGTTTTCTGAAGAATATATCAGCGCCGTGAGGGATAGCGAGGAACGTCGCATTGAGCAAAAAGCTCGGAAAAAAGAGGAGCGCATGGAGCGAAACAATAATCGTCACCCGAAAAATCATCAGTGGGTCGATGGGAAGCTCCTGCAAACCAATAAGAAATGGTCGCATTTAAAGGAGAGTCAGAAGCAGTGGATCTTCGAGGTCACCGAAGCCTGCTGGCATTCTTATGTGGATGAACACGGCGATCTCCCGATGAAAAAACGTAAAGAAGTTGTTCTGGACGCGGTACATGAGCAAATAGATCAGCGAGATATCTGGATTCCTTATCATGAATTCAAGGCGGCGGTCAGCAAGAAAATTGACCGTCTTAATCACAAAAGCCCACTGTTCCATCCTCCACAAAAAAAGAGTCCACCCAAGCCAAAAACGCCTCAAGTCTCATTTGATGATTTCCCATTGGAGGAGAAGGAGTGCTTGCTCTGCACTTTGGATTCCGACATCCGGCGATATATACGGCAGACACATAAAGTGCCGCCCAATCGGGTTCGTGATGCAGATATTAATAGACTGCTCAAGGTTTTTAACGCGAAGAAATGCAGTCAGTATGGCAAAAAGATGATCTCCAGCCCATATTTGTTGGAGCAATACGATATGATGCGGCAAAACGCATTCCAGCAATTGTTCGATGAGCGCGTAATCCCACAGCCATTATCCTCCAGAAGAAAAGAACAGTTAAAAAAAGCCTCACATATATTGGAGACTGAGCGGCTGTTATTGCGTAAACTGACCACAAAAAACTGGAAGGAGCTTCACCCAATGCTATCTGACCCAGAGGTAATGTACGCATGGGAGCGCACATTTTCCTCCAAGCGGGAGATACAGGATTGGATTATCCGTCAACTGCGGCGCTATGAAAAGGAGCAGGTAGGATATTTTGCGGCGGTGGATAAGGCCAGCGGTGAAAATGTTGGGCAGATCGGGCTCATGTGGAATGAGATACAGGGCTGCCGTTGCCTTGAAGTCGGATACATCATTGCACAGGAACATTGGAAGCGCGGGTTCGCCGCCGAAGGAGCTGCCGCCTGTCTGGATTACGGCTTTGCCCTCTATGATGTCCACAAGATCTATGCCACAATTCGCCCTGAGAACACATCATCCATCCGGGTAGCCGAGCGACTCGGCATGGCATTAGAGGGCAGCTACATTAAAAAGTATGATGGGAAACATATGGAGCACTTAATTTTCAGCAATCGGAATCCGGCTCATACATCTGCACACCTATAAAGCAATTTAACAAAACATATATTTGCGACAAGAGCGGCCTTCGGGCCGCTTTTCAATTTTCAGGAGGTGATCTGCTATGCTCCCTCTTATCATTCTTTGTGGCAGCATGCTGATTATATTGGTATTGGTGTCATTCGGCAGCAATCAGACATCGCTAAACATTAAATCCAAAAGGGTCGGCGATGGCCAACACGGAACCGCCCGATGGGCTACACCAAAAGAAATCCGCTCCACCTACCGCCATATCCCATATACCCCAACACTTTGGCGACAGGGGCAAAATCGTCCGCCTGTGGAGGATCAGGGTCTTGTTGTTGGCTGTGTTGCCCATGGCAAGAAAACAATAGCTCTTGTGGACACAGGCGATGTGCATCTGCTTATGATCGGCGCGGCCGGTGTCGGCAAAACCGCTAACTTTCTTTATCCAAATTTGGAATATGCCTGTGCCAGCGGCATGTCATTTATTACCAGCGATACAAAGGGGGATTTATATCGAAATTTTGCGGGCATTGCTCAAAACCACTATGGATATCGCATTTCTGTCATTGATTTGCGCAATCCGGCTAAGTCGGATGGCTCGAATATGATTGCGCTCGTCAATAAGTACATGGACTTGGCCGCATCAAATTCAGATAACCTCGTGTATCGATCGCGAGCGGAAAAATACGCAAAGATCACAGCAAAAACCATCATCGATTCCGGCGGCGGTGAGCGCGGTGGCACAAACGCATATTTTTATGATGCTGCCGAGGGCATTTTGACCTCCACCATTCTATTAATCGCGGAGCTATGCCCAGCAAAAAAGAGACATATAATCTCTGTATTTAAGATTATCCAGGACTTGTTGGCGCCATCAGATGTTAAGGGAAAGAATCAATTTCAGATATTGTTGGAGCTGCTGCCACCAGAGCACAAGGCGCGTTGGTTCGCCGGAGCCGCCCTCAGCACCAGCGAGCAGGCAATGCTGAGTATTCTCTCCACGGCAATGTCACGGCTCAACGCTTTTCTGGACAGTGAGCTCGAAAGCATTCTCTGCTTTGATACCGCGCTTGACACCGAAACTTTTTGCCGGGAGAAGTCCGCCATTTTCATTTGTATGCCAGAGGAGGATAATACGCGCCACTTCTTCATCAGCCTTTTGATACAACAGATTTATCGCGAGATGCTGGCTATAGCCGATGAGAACGGCGGCAAGCTGCAAAACCGTGTAGTAATGCTGCTGGATGAGTTCGGCACGCTCCCCAAAATCGAATCAGCGGAGATGATGTTTTCGGCAGGGCGCTCCCGCCGCATATCCATGGTGCCAATAATCCAGTCATTTGCCCAGCTTGATAAGAATTATGGCAAAGAAGGCAGCGAAATAATTACGGACAATACTCAGCTCACCTTGTTTGGCGGCTTTGCTCCCAACAGTAAAAGTGCGGAAACGCTCTCCAAGAGTCTGGGCTCCCAAACCGTTTCCACCGGTTCTGTCAGCAAAGGCAAGAATGATCCCAGCCGCAGCCTGCAAATGATGGAACGCCATCTCATGACCGCCGATGAGTTGAAATCCCTGCCCTTCGGTAATTTTGTTCTCATGAAAACCGGTGTTCACCCCATGCAGACCAAGCTAAACTTATACTTCAAGTGGGGAATCGAGCTGGACACCCCCTATGAGGTTCCGGCACATACAGCACGCAAGGTGGAATATGCGGATCGCAACGAGCTGATGGATGCTATTTTGAAAAAATACCCTCTGACCGAGATGCCAGCGCCATCATCCGAGAGTAAGAAAAAAGTTCGCGTTTAAGCGGGAGGTGATTGCATCGGCTACTTTGACAGTGTGTACGCCGCCGATCTCCCGCATCGGGCGGTGACAGTGTATATGTATCTAAAAAATCGTGCCAACAAGGATGGCTCTTGTTTTCCGGCTGTGGGAACCATCGCAAAAGATTTGAGCCTATCCAAGCGCACGGTCTACCGTGCATTGGGTGAGCTGGAGCAAAAGGGCTTTGTGAAGCGCTCCGCGCGATGGCGAGAGAAAGGGGGGCGCAGTTCATCGCTTTATGAATTGTGCAGCCCATAAAATTCGGTGTTTTACCGAGATTTAACATGAATAGGCTCTGTGTGGATATCGGCTACAACAGTCTGCTCAAGTATGGAGAGGCCATCTGCGGCGACCACGTGGATGTTGTGGAAGCGGATGAGGACACCATCCTTGTGTTGACGGTCTGGGCAACGGGGTTAAGGCGGGAGTTTTATCCACGCTGACCTCCAAGATCATCTCCACTATGATGGCAAACTCCATGAGCCTGCAGGACTGCGTATCCACCATCGCGGCGACACTGCCGGTCTGCGCGGTGCGGCAGGTTGCCTACTCCACCTTTACCATCCTGCGGGTCACCGGCTCGGAGGAGGCGGAGCTGATCCAGTACGACAACCCCCATGTTATTCTGTTTCGCGACGGCAAAAGCCTTGAATATCCGAAAAATGTTTTGGAGCATGACGGCAAGCTGATTTACACCTCCCGCTTTCCCATTGCAGAGGGCGATGTGCTCATCGCTTTCAGCGACGGCGCGGAGCACGCCGGTGTGGGCAACACTTACAACTTCGGGTGGCAGCGGGAGCACATCGCCCAATACATGGAATCCCTCTGCGACACCGGCTTCACTGCCAAGACCCTGACCACCATCCTGCTGGAGCAGTGCAACCGGCTCTACGGCGGCAAGCCGGGCGACGACACAACGGTGTGCACCCTGCGCGTTCGCGGCCGGGAATCCGTGCACCTGATGATCGGCCCTCCCTCACGGGAGGAGGATGTGGAAAAGATGATGGCTCTGTTTTTCGCGAAGCCGGGCAAGCACATAGTATGCGGCGGCACAACCTCCACTCTGGCAGCGGATTACCTTGACAAGCCCCTGATCCCGCTGCTGGATTTCCCCGATCCGGATATTCCCCCTGTGGTGTCCATCCGGGGGGGTGGACCTTGTTACCGAGGGTGTGCTAACCCTGAGCCGAGTGCTGGATTACGCCAAAAACTACCTGGAGGACAACAAGCTTTACGCCCGCTGGGGATATCAGAAGGATGGTGCATCCCGCATTGCCCGCATGTTGTTTGAGGACGCCACCGACATCAATTTCTATGTGGGCAAGGCCATCAATCCAGCGCACCAGAATCCAAGCCTTCCCATTGGCTTTAACATTAAGATGCATCTGGTAAAGGAGCTGTCGGAGGCGTTGCTGCAAATGAGAAAACGCATCAAGGTCAGCTATTTTTGAAGAAAGGGGGGACTTCCATGGTGAAAAAGTTTGATACAAAGGTACAGCATATCAAGTACAAGGTGCTCCGCGAGGTTGCCCGCAAGGCATGGGCGGACACCCTGCTGGAAAGCCTGCCGGATCTCCCCAAGATCGTCATTCCCGGCGGAGAGGCCACCATGCGGTGCTGCATCTACAAGGAGCGCGCCATTATCGGCGAACGGCTTAAGCTGGCTCCTGGCGGCGACCGCAAAAATCCCAATGTCATTGAGGTAATCGACATTGCCTGCGATGAGTGTCCGGTGGGCGGATACGAGGTTTCTTCCGCCTGCCGGGGCTGCATTGCCCATCGGTGCGAGGAGGTATGCCCCAAGGGGGCGATTCGCTTCGACCATCGGCAAAAGGCCCACATCGATCGCAGCAAATGTGTCGGTTGCGGCCGGTGCGCTGCTGTCTGCCCGTACAGCGCCATCCGCAACGAAAAGCGCCCCTGCGAAAACGCCTGCAAGGTAAACGCCATCTCCATGGGAGAAAGCGGCATAGCGGACATTGACAACGACAAATGTATCTCCTGCGGCGCATGCGTCTATCAGTGCCCCTTTGGCGCAATCTCGGATAAATCCTATATCCTAGATGCCATTGACCTGCTCAAAAAAAGCGAAGTAAACGCGGAGCATAAGATATACGCAGTGGTTGCCCCCTCTATTTCCAGCCAGTTTACCTACGCGAAGCTTGGACAGGTAATCGCGGGTCTTAAGGCCTTAGGCTTTTACCATGTGGTGGAGGCGGCGCTGGGGGCGGATATGGTGGCGTGGAAGGAAGCGGCGGAGCTTGCGGAGGCAGGCTTTCTGACAAGCTCCTGCTGTCCCGCCTTTATGGACTATATCAAGAAGGAATTTCCCGACCTAAAAGAGGCTGTTTCCCACAATCCTTCCCCCATGGCGGAGATCGCCCGCTTCATCAAGGAAACCTCTCCCGGGGCAAAAGTGGTGTTTATCGGCCCCTGCACCGCCAAGAAAATGGAGTATCACATGGAAGCGGTTCGGCCTTATGTGGACTGCGTCATCACCTTTGAAGAGCTGCAAGCCCTGTTTGACAGCCGCGATCTGGACATTACCGCCATGGAGGATGTGCTGGACAACGGATCCTATTATGGCAGGATTTTTGCTCGAAGCAGCGGCTTGTCCGATGCGGTAAGACAGGTGCTAGGGGAGCGGAATATCTCATTCGACCTCCGGCCTCTCCCCTGTGATGGAATCGAGCAGTGTCGCGCAGCCCTGCTTAAGGCCAAAAGCGGGCGACTCGCCGAGAACTTTATCGAGGGGATAGCCTGCAGCAGCGGCTGCATTGGCGGGACAGGCTGCCTCAGCCATGCTTCTCCCCGAAGGACTTATTCCAGTGGATTTGGGGGGATGAACCAGGCGGCAGCGTTCACACAGTCAGCGTACACACATCCAGCCTGCGCAAAAAACTGCGCATGGACGAGGCAGGCAATCCCGTCATCAAAAACCGAAGAAACGAGGGCTTTTATCTGGATTTGGAGTCATAACGATTAGATAGTGTTGACACAAGTCAGGCAAGAATTTGAGCCCAAAGCCGGATACAACGGATCTGAACAGCAGCGACGAAAGAAGCTGTATTCTTAGCATAACGAGTAGCGATCCCGCGCCAGCGTTTCAGGTGTAGGAACGCATTTTCAACAAGATGACGGAGCTTGTAAAGATGCACATCGTATTCACGTTGTTCTTTTCGGTTTCGTTTCGGTGGAATGACAACCTGAATGCCAACCTGTAAAGCCGCATCAATTAATTTGTTGACATCATAACCTCGGTCAGCAAGCAGATATTCGGCGGCAAACCCATCAATTAAGGCAATAGCTTGTGTACAATCCGCTGTGGTACCTGATGTAACAAGTATTCGGACCGGCATACCATTCGCATCCACGGCCAGATGTATTTTGGTGTTGAGCCCCCTTTTGTTTTCCCCATATCCTGATTGCCGCCAACAGCTCCTGCAGCATGAGGATGGACTTTTACATGGCTGGCATCAATCATCAGCCACTCAAAATCGTGCTCGTCTATCAATGTCTCCAGAATCTTTTCCCACATTCCGTTGTCACGCCAGCGCCGAAATCGCTGATATACACTGTTCCGCTTTCCATATACTGGCGGCAAATCTCGCCATGGTGCTCCGGTGCGTAGATTCCAGAACACACCATTGATAAAACGCCGATTGTCTTCAGCTATACCACCCCATTGACCTTCTTGTCCGGGCAGCAACGGTTTTAATACTTCCCAGATGTTATCACTTATGTCATGGCACTGTTGTTCATTCATTTTTTGTGCATCTCCCTATTTCCTGATGTACTTATTATACCATATATCTCTTGTCAACACTATCTAGGAGAAAGATAAAAGATTGTTGAACTTTCCGGTTTGCCCATCCTTCTATGATAAACTGAATATGCACGGCGAAAGTGAAAAAAGCACCCGATTTTCGGGTGCTTTCGCCTTTCTCTGAGGAAGTCGGCTGAATGATGCGTCAAGGCGGGAGGTGATATCTCTATGAATATTTTGGCTGTTGACGAGGATTGGTGGGATCGAAAGCGTTTGAAGCATCTTCTTGCGAAAGCGCTGCCGGAGGCAAACATCTGCGTTTTTGACAACACAAGCGGCACGCTGATGTTTGCCGAGAACACACCCCTCGGCGCGCCGTTTATTGACCTGGGCAAGTCCATTCATACACCCGGTTACTTTTTGGCGAAGAACATACTGGTAAGGCAAAAGACCAACATCATTTTCACCAACTACGAATGGGAGCATATGCTGGAGGCGTTTGAGCTGCGTGTCAGAGCTTGCGTGTGGAGGTGAAGTTACATACAGGAATATAGAGCGCCGCTCGATAGCTGTTACGGTGCAGGCCGGAAAGCTGACGGCGCGGACATTGGCAAAAGCGATGGCGGCGGTGCCCCGCAAGCTCCGGCAAAAAACGAGCCAGCCGCATCACGGCAAACAGACTGCAAAACAACTCAGGGGGAAATACTCTCCCCAAAATATCCCACTAGACGGCGATACCCGCCAGTGGGATCGGGTGGCTCGGAAGTACAAAGTGGATTGCGCTCATGGAAATTGGCCCGCTCATTGGCCTGTGGCTCCAGTCCATGTTCATCGCCTTTACATTAAACGCGCTGAATGTTGCCATCTTTGTGGTGATATGGGGGCGTATGACTGATATATATATGCGGACGAGCTTGGCGACATAATCGTCCGACCCTGTGTCCAACCCCAGCACCTTGTTGTACTCCGTGCTTTTAGCGGTGAGCATGATCACCGGAATGCCGTGGGTACCGATAACCGCCTTCAGTTTTTTAAGGATGGAGAGGCCGTCCTCATCGGGCAGCATAATATCCAGGATAATGAGGTCAGGCTCGGCCCTTTCCACAGCAAGGCGGAACGCCTCGTCGTCCTCAAAGCCCTCGGCCTCGTAGCCGCTGGCGTTCAAGGTCGACTTTTTGCATTTCATGCTTCAAGCATGCCTACATGACTATGGAGATATAAGGAGACATACTTCCCACCTACTGGAGGGGAAATATCCATTCAATGAACCGAAGGGGCGGTATCGTAATCTTTGATACCCGGGGAGGTTCATTTTTTACTGCGATACATTGCCACACGGTAACCATTGCGGTATGTTGTCATAAAACTGACATCGGCATGACACGGTGATTTTCGATTGATGCATTGCTTTGCGGATGTTGGGATCCCATAACCCGTACAATAAATAATGGTACTATGTTTGAAACTTATTTGTTTTGCTGTCACGGAATACCAGCCGCATCAATAGCATCATCGTTGGTGAATCGTTCGATGACAATATGAGCGGGATGAATTTTGAACGCCCCGGCATCTACCAACTGAGCGAGGCCGTGGAGGCTGGAACCATCGATGCAGTGGTGGTCAAGGATTTATCTCGCCTTGGGCGGCACAAAACACAGACGGCATTCTTTATGGATTTTCTGCATGGATACAATGTTCGGGTGCTATCGGTGACAGAAAACATCGATTCCTTTGACGAGGACGATGACCTGATCATCGGATTCAAGCAAGTCCTAAACGATTTTTACGCAAAAGACATCAGCCGCAAAATTCGCTTCGGCTATCAGCAAAAGCAAAAGACACAAGGGGTGGTGGTCATTCCACCATATGGCTACTACAAGGATAAAAACACCAACAAGGTAGCCATAGTGGAAGCGTGCGCTCAGGCCGTCCGCGAGATTTATGACCTTTATATCGAAGGCTACGGATGCAAAAACATCGCCCGCACAATGTCCGAGCGCGGCCACATATCACCGGCCCAGCATCAGAAGGAATCCTTGGGCAAAGAGGTCGGGAACAAACGCACCAAAATGGCCAGAGAATACAAGTGGAACGAGCGCACCATCGACCGCATTCTCACTAACGAAGCCTACATTGGCACCCTGATTTGCCGGAAAACCTCTACCAGTAAAATCCGCAAAACCCGCCGCACCACTGATAAATCAGAGCAATACATCCACGAAAACTACTATCCTCCCATCATTGATAAGGCAATATGGGAACAGGTGCAAACAATCAAACAGGCGCGGGCGGCCAACAGAACCACCGCTCCGTCCAACAAACCGATGTATCGCTATGCCGGATTACTGAAATGCGGCGAATGCGATGCATCTTTTTCTGCCAAAAAGAGACGCTGGAACGGCGCCGAGGATATCGAGTATGTCTGCAATACCTACCATCGAATGGCAAGCGCCTACTGCACGCCTCATCGAATCAAAGAGTACATGCTGGATGATCTGCTCTATGAAGAAGTGCTGCGCCTGAAGAAAATGGCAACATCGAACTGGGCGCGGATAGAGGAGCAAATTTTTGCCTGCACCGATTTAAACAAGGCCAATGAGCTGCGCATCGAAAAAGTACGCACAGAAATCCAAAGCCTGAAAGAAGAAAATCGAAATCTCCTCCAAATCATGACCAAATACCCCGAACGTAGCGATGATGTCAATGAGGCTATGAATGCAAACGATTCTCGGATTAAAGAGCTCAATCAGAAAGCGGAAGAATACAAGCACCTTGAAATCATGAATCAGGACACCCAGGGCAAGCTGAAAACCTCCATTGACCTACTTGATGATATTATCGCAACCCGGTCATTGAGCAATGGCACAATCCGGCTGCTGGTGGACAAGATTATCATCCACCAAATCGACAAGGATACCCTGGATGTGCGCTTCAAGATGAATGGCCCATACGAAACCCATGTCAATCTATGGAATCAGTTCGAGGCGATGGATCGGGGGATGAGCCAGAACCAGCGCGCGGAAGCGATGATAGAGTTGGTCGAGACACTGCATGAAGCATAGAATCCACGCTTACAAAAGGAATAGAAAATAATAAAAACGGCTCATGGGAGTCGTTTTTATTATCCTCTATTTTGAAAAGACTTCCTTTAAATCAATAACGCAGCTAGCTAATGTGGCAACAGATATCATATCAGCTTTGGAATGCGATTGAACAACATACTGGCTGTCTTGAAGCAGTAATATTTCAACTGTTTCCGTGTCGGGATCGACAATCCAGTATTCCTGAACTCCAGCTTTTCGGTATGCCTCTTGCTTGACAACACGGTCATGGTTCGCGTTGGAAGGGGAGAGAATTTCAACCACTATATCAGGAGCGCCTACACAGCTTTTCTCGTCCAACCTTGAGGGATCGCAGATCACCATTAAATCTGGTTGCACCACGGTGTCGTCAGCGCCATCCGGGTTGAGGCGGACATCAAAAGGAGACAAAATGACCTTCTCATACTTGCCTTTGAGATGACCTGCGAACTGCAAGTAAAGTTTACCAACAATTTCTTGATGAGTTAAACATGGGGATGACATAAGGTAGGGGACACCTCCAATGAGTTCCCATCGATTGTCATCATCCAAAGTACAGTAGTCAGCATAGGTATAATGACGATTGGGTTCTGGCTTTGGCATAAATAGCAACCTCCATTATACTAGAAAAAAGAGAAAAGATCATCACCCAGAAGGTAATAATCTTTTCTCTTTTGGTGCGGATAACAGGACTTGAACCTGCACAGTATTGCTACCACTAGAACCTGAATCTAGCGCGTCTGCCAATTCCGCCATATCCGCATATTTAGTTTTGGCAGTAGCGCAACCTTCTGGTAATGCGTCTGCCTGTCGAAAGCTGGGTGTTTCACATATGGGACATGACCTGAATCTAGCGCGTCTGCCAATTCCGCCATATCCGCATATTTAGTTTTGGCAGTAGCGCAATCATCTGGTAGTGCGTCTGACTGTCGAAAGCTGTTGTGTTCGCGAAGCATAGATAACGTTCACAACGAAATGAATTATATCATATCACAATTAAAATGTCAACATGTTTTTTCCAAGTTTTCATTCTCGAAATTCCCTCTGCATGGTGGCTCAAATTCCGGAGTATTTTGCAGGCAGTTTGGGTAAGTTTATTGACATATGCCGGAAAAGTGCTATACTCATTACTGACATATGCCAATAATGAGAGGTGAGGCCATGCCGCGACCCCGAAAACACAGACGGGTGTGCTCCCGGCCAAAGTGTATCAGCTTCAGTCCCTGCCAGAGCAGCGAAACATCCTTTACAATGACGATTGATGAGTATGAAGCCATCCGTCTGATTGATTTGGAGGGACTGACACAGGCTCAATGCGCCGATCAAATGCATGTTGCCCGCACAACCATACAGGCTATCTATGCAAGCGCCAGAAAAACATTGGCAAAATGCATTGTGGAGGGCTGTCACCTTCACATTGACGGTGGGGATGTGCATTACTGCGAGCATTATGACGATGCCTGCGGAAGCGGCTGTTGCTGTGAAAAAAGACGCTGCTGCGAAAACAGAAAGGATGCGACAGAACAGTGAGTGAACAATGTGACGGAAAATGCTCCGGCTGCGGGGTTGAGGGTTGCTCGGAGCGAAACACGAACGATTTTTTGGAAAAACCCCATGAACTATCGCAGATAAAAAAAGTCATCGGCGTAGTGAGTGGCAAGGGAGGAGTGGGGAAAACCCTTGTCACCTCATTGCTTGCAACCTCGATGCAGCGGGCCGGTTATCAAACCGCTATTTTGGATGCGGATGTGACAGGGCCATCCATTCCCCGCGCATTTGGCCTCAAGGAGAAGGCAAGCGGAAATGAAATGGGCTTGTTCCCGGTTAAAAGCAAGACAGGCATATCGATTATGTCCACCAATCTGCTGTTGAAAGATGAAACCGACCCGGTTGTCTGGCGGGGGCCGGTGATAGCCGGAACCGTCAAACAATTCTGGACAGACGTCATCTGGGGGGAAGTGGATTACATGTTTGTCGATCTTCCGCCGGGAACAGGGGATGTGCCGCTTACTGTTTTCCAGTCGATTCCGTTGGATGGCATTGTCATTGTTACCTCTCCCCAGGAGTTGGTGGGCATGATCGTAGAGAAGGCAGTTAAGATGGCGGATATGATGCACATTCCCGTTTTGGCTTTGGTGGAGAATATGAGCTACTTCCAGTGTCCGGACTGTGGGGGACGGCACGCCATTTTTGGCGAGAGCCATGTGGATGCCATCGCCGCATGGCACGACATTGCCACCGTATGCAAAATGCCGATCAATCCCAAGCTGGCAGCGGCAACCGATGCGGGAGCCGTGGAATTGTTTGAGGACGACAGCCTAAACAGCTTGGTTGAGATACTGTAGCAAATCAGAAGGTTATTCCGGCCGCATGGTCGGAAGGGCTCAAAAAAATGCAACAATGCAAAAGTGGAGGCACAACGAATGAGAATAGCCACGACATATGAGGCTGGGAATATCTTTCAGCATTTTGGACGCACCGAACAGTTTAAGGTATATGACATTGCGGACGGCAAAGTTCAGGCTGCTGCAGTCATCGGCACCAATGGCAAGGGCCACGGTGCGCTGGCCGATGTGCTAAAGGAAGAGGGCGTCGATACGCTGATTTGCGGCGGAATTGGCGAAGGGGCTCAAAACATGCTGGCCGCTGCCGGAATCAAGCTGTATGGCGGTGTGTCCGGCAGCGCGGATGAGGCGATAGCTGCCTTGCTGGCGGGCCGACTGCTGTACAACCCGGATGTCGCGTGCGGCCATCATGGAGACCACGACCACCACGGGTGCCACAATGGTCAGGAGGAACACGGCTGCAGCGGGGAACACCACTAATCCCGATGATGACGATCCAATAAAACCCGAACCCCTGCAATAGGGGTTCGGGTTTTTCAGTGAGCACCGGAACAACTGCGCCAGGCGAGTGGAATGGGCTGCGTTTTTCAACAAAAATCCGTGCATTCCATTTCTGGCATCAAGTTCTAGAACAGAGAGAGGGTCACACTCTTGTTGGGGGGCAGGGGGAGAGACTGTTCGCCGACGATGAACGTGCCGCCGGCAACGGTGGACAATGCGGTTACAGAGGAATCGGTTACCTCTACGCGGACAGAGCCGCCGGGAACCGGAACGGTTCCGGAGAAGGTGCGCAGGTTGCCCGGCATGGGCCGCACCTCAAAAGAGTCGTAGGCGATGCCGATGTTTTTCACCCCCAGCCGGTATCGGCCCAGCAGATAGATGGGGCTGGCGCTCCACGCGTGGCACAGGGATTTCTCATAGGGATTGCCGTACATGGCATAATGTTGGGTGCCGGTCATAGTGGGGTCATATTCCTCGTACAGGGTGGTGGCACCGGTTTCCAGCATGCTGCCGTAATACTCCCGAATGGAGGTCTCCAGCAGGTGAGGGTTGCCGGCCTCGCAGTGAACTTGATTTTCGTAGAACTTGAAGTAGGGGGTGGTGATTTGCCGCACCGCGTCGTTGAGAATGACGTCGCGGTATATGCCGGCCTTTACCGTGTCGCTGAGGGGCATGAACAAATAGGCAAGAATGTTGCTGTGTCGGGTGACATTGCGCTGCCCCGATTCGTAGCTGTCAACAAAGGCACCCAACTCGTTGTCGTAGAAATGCTCCAGAATGGAAGTCTGCAAAGCCGTGGCTTGCTGGCTGCTGCCGGCGCTGTCGGCGTGGATGACGTCGCACAGCAGGGCATAGCACTCCAGCGCCTTGGCGAAGAGGATTTGCTCGCCGCAAAGGGCACCGGTTTTGTCCATGGGTGCCCAGTCGATGAAGATCCAGTCGCCGGGCTGTTCCCGCACAAAGCCGTCGGAATCTGCCCGCCTGCGGCAGAAATCCATAATTTCCTTCATCTGCGGCGCGATTTGCTCCAGGAAATTGCGGTCGCCATAGGTGGTGTAGTGCTCGTACAGGCTGATAATCCAAAAGAAGCTGTAGTCCATGATGGTGTTGATGTGAGCCTTCATCGGCGGCTTTCCGCCCAGAGCAATCAGGGTGCGCTGTTCGATGTCCTTGTCAAAAAACAGATACCGGTTGACAAAGAGGCACTGATAGGCATCGGCTGACCAGACCCAGCGATCCCGCTTGATGCCGTCCAGAAAGAACTCCCGGCTGTTGAGATGGAAGGTATAGGCGGCGGTGTCCCACACCGTGTTGACAATATCCTCGTCGCAGTGAAAGCTGCCTCGCTGCTCCAGGGGCAGGTATTCGTATTCTGCCAGCACCTCGGCGGCCGGGTTGTCGACAAAAAGATATCGAAAGGCCCGGGGCGCCAGGCGGAGGACGCAATGCACCGTATCCTGTGTCAGATGGATGACGCTCCATTCCCTGTCAAGGGCTTCCTCTCGGGATTCGCCGTACACAACAGTCAGAGTGGTATCGTTCGGCACGGTGACGGCAACGCGGGCGAAGGTCTCTCTGCCAAAATCGAACAGCACACCGTCGGGGACGACTTCCTTTGCCATATATCGGATTTCCTCGTACTGAAAGGGAAAAAGGGTGGGGAGGATGTCGGGGGCATTGAAGTGGGGATGGGTTCCCACCGGGGCGCAGTCGGCTGTCAAATCATCCGCAGTCCAGGTATCGTCGGAGGAAATGACGCCGTCCACATACAGGCAGGGGAAGGCGTCGGGGTTGGACACAACAATGGTGATCTCGACGGTGCCGGCCGGCAGGGGAATGAGGGGCTGGCCGCCATATTTTTTCATGCTCCGGTAATCGGAGCCTACTGTGACATCAAAATACCCACATGCCGTTACGCGGAACTCCCCGCCTGCCGTGGTGACGGTTTTGCGGAAGCGCACGACGGTGTCGGGGGAGTACAGCTTCCACATAGAGGGCTTGCGGTAACCGTATTGCTCGCGACGGTTGTGCAGCAGCAGGTTGTGATACACCTCAAATTCGCCAAACTTCCATATCCACTGACTCATAAACACTCCATTTCCGGCTGCATAGCCTTGCATGTGAAGTTGTATTTTGCATCACACCAATTGTATCACGCGGGCAAATGGGGCACCACTCCATTCGTGACAAGTTGTAGCGCTTTTGTGACATCTTGGCAAATTCTACCCTTATTTAATGGAAATTTCTCCAAAAAAGATAAAAATAGCTGCAATAAAGTGGGATTTGTATTATAATAGAAGAGATATACATTCCGGTGAACTGAAAGGTTTGCTGTGGATATACTTTTGATTGCTGTGAGGAAAAGGAGAGAGCAAAGTGAAAAAAGTTAAGGTTGGTGTTGTAGGCTGTGGCGGTATTTGCAAAGCGACCTACATGAAGAACATGGTGGAAATGTTTGAGATTATCGATGTAGTGGGAGCGGCGGATCTCATTGAGTCCCGCGCCCAGTGGATGGCCGATAAATATGGCATCAAGAAGATGACGGTGGATGAAATCATCAATGACCCGGAAATTGAAATTGTGGTCAACCTTACATATCCCGAGTCTCACTATGAAATCACCAAGGCCGCTATGGAGCACGGCAAACATGTATACTGCGAAAAAATGATGGCTCCCACCTTCGCGGAAGCCACCGAACTGATGCAGCTGATGAAAGAGAAAAATGTGATGTACACCACGGCTCCCGATACCTTCCTGGGTGCGTGGGAGCAATCGGCCAGGAAGTACCTGGATGACGGCATCATCGGCAAGCCTGTTACTGTGCATGCGCAGGTAACCTCCCGCTATCAGCCGGAATCCCCCTTCTTTGATACCGAGCCCAAGCACTTCTTTTTCCCGCTTCACTACGGCGGCGGCTTCCCCTTTGACCTGGGCGGCTACTACCTTCACGAGATGATCAATCTCTTTGGCTCAGTCAAGCGGGTTACCGGCTTTGGCGGCAATATCAACCCCAACCGAGTCTACACCAACCCCAAGCATCCCAAATATAAGGAAACCTTTGAGGTAAATACCCCCACCACTCTGCTGGCGGCTCTGGAGTTTGAGAATGGCGTGCTTGGTACCTTCCACATCTCCTCCGACTCCTACATGAGCCAAAACTTTACGGTGACCGGCACCGACGGTACCATGAAGCTGGGCGACCCCAATATGTTCAACGACCGCATCTCGGTGCTTCGTCCCGGCGCAGCTCCGTCTATGGAAAGACTCTTCCCCGGCATGCAGCCAGACGCCGGCAAGGCAAATATGGCGAATGGCGACAACGATGTTCAGCAGCTGGCTGAGTTCACCATGCCCCAGAGCGTGGAACTGCCTTTGCTCCACGGCTTCTATGAATCCAGCCGCGGTGTTGGTTTGGCGGATATGTGCTATGCACTGCGCAACAATCGTCGCCCCCGTTGCCACGCGGACATCGGGTATCACTCCATCGAAATCATCCATGCCATCGAGGAATCCTGCAAAACCGGCCAGATCTACAACATGACCACTACTTGTGAGCGTCCGAAACCCATTGCTCCCTCGGCTCTGTCTGTGACCGGACAAGAAGCTACACTGGACGACTGAGTAACTTCGAAACACGAATTGAGCCATCAATATTTTCGTGACGGCAGAAGCATTTAGACAGTGAGAGGCCCCGTTATCTTGTGCGAATCAAGATAACGGGGCTTTGCATGTGCAGCATAGCGGCTGGGATGCTTGTCTCCTTTAAGGATTGCAGAAAAAGAAATCCCGCTTAGTTTTGGATTAACTAAGCGGGATTCACCGATGGAGGCGAGGGGAATCGAACCCCTGTCCGAAAACTCATCCATACAGCTTTCTACGAGTGTAGCCTGTCATTTGCATTCCCTTACGTCATCGCCGACAGGCAGGCTATGACGCTTGGTATCCCTAATACATCAACCGGGCCGTGGAACTCCCGGAGGACGTTCACCACTAAAGTTACACCCTAGCCGGCTCGTGGTCCTTCCGGTTCGGATGGCTGCTTAATTAAGCAGCAAAAGCTAAATTATTATCTTCAGCGTTTAAATTTAAGTTGCATGTTGTTAAAGGGTTCATGCGCCCCTACTCGCTTACCATACTTCCGAATCCCCGTCGAAACCTTTACGCCCCCGTATGGGCCGCACCCACAGGCGCGGCATAGAAAAAAAGGAGATTAGCTGATTTTTTCAGGCTCCGGCCATTCTTCGCCAAAGGTATCGACCGTAACAGTTTTCATAATGCGGGGCTCTACAGCCATATCATCCCGGGGGCCTGTGCGGGGGCCGCTGACAATGGCATCCACAACATCCATACCCTCGATAACCTTGCCGAATCCGGCATACTCGCCGTCCAGATGGGGGGCCTTGTCGTGCATAATAAAGAACTGGCTGCCGGCGGAATCGGGATGACCGGAACGAGCCATGGAGATAACGCCAGCCTCATGAACCAATGTGTTTTGCTTGAATCCGTTGCTGGAAAATTCGCCCTTGATGGAATATCCGGGGCCGCCGGAACCGGTACCGGTGGGGTCGCCGCCTTGAATCATAAAGCCGGGGATGATGCGGTGGAAACCGATTCCGTCGTAATAGCCGTCCTGCACCAGAGATACAAAGTTTGCAACGGTGTTGGGGGCATATTCGGGGTAGAGCTCCAGCACAATCTTGGAGTCGTCATCCATAATAATGGTGACAACCGGCTTGACGCTGGAAGTTTCTCCCGCTTTTGCCGTGCAGCCGGTTGCTACAGTAGCAAGCCCGATCAGGCCGGCAAAAATTGCGATTTTTGCCACTTTTTTCATATCCATTTTCATCTCGACCTTTCTTTTACAGCGCGATCCATGTCGCGCTTTGCATCGCGTTTGGCCATATCATCCCGCTTGTCGTACAACTTTTTGCCTCGGCACAGTCCTACCTGAACCTTCACCCGGGAATCCTTAAAATAGATGGAGAGGGGAATGAGGGAGTAGCCTTTTTGGGCCACCTGTGCGCCGAGTTTGAGAATTTCCCGCCTGTGCATCAACAGCTTGCGCACACGTAGCGGATCCTTATTAAAGATGTTGCCCTGCTCATAGGGACTGATATGCATTTGCTTGACAAATAACTCGCCGTTTTTAACATCACACCAGCTGTCTTTTAGGTTGCAACCGCCCTTTCGCAGGGACTTTACTTCTGTGCCAACCAGTTCGATGCCCGCCTCAAAGGAGTCCTCCACGAAATATTCATGGCGGGCTTTTTTGTTTTGGGCGATGGTTTTGAAATTGGGTTTGTCCGCCATGGAAGAGCCTCCTTTGCAGATTGTTGGGTAGGGGAGAGGGCTTACATTTCGTTGCGGCCCTCCAGCGCGCGGTAGAGGGTGACCTCATCGGCGTACTCCAAGTTGCCGCCAACGGGAATGCCGTATGCCAGCCGGGTGGTTCGGATGTTCATAGGCTTGATGAGCCGCGCCAGGTAGGTGGCGGTGGCTTCTCCCTCTACGGTAGGGTTGGTGGCCATAATAACCTCGGCGACCTCTTCCGTGCCGATGCGGGCAAGCAGTTCCTTGATGGCGAGCTGATCCGGCCCGACGCCGTTCATGGGGGAGATGAGGCCGTGGAGAACATGATACACCCCATTATATTCTTTGGTGCGCTCGAATGCAAGAATATCCTGGGGGTTTTCCACCACACAGATAGTGGATTTATCCCGGTGTGTGTTTTGGCAGATGGGGCAGGTCTCGGAATCGGTGAGATTCTGGCAGACGCTGCATTTTTTGATTTTCTCCCTGGCCTCTAAAATTGTATTGGCAAAATCGGCGGCTTTTTCCGCCGGCATGTCCAAAATGTGAAATGCCAGTCGCTGGGCGGATTTTTTTCCGACTCCCGGCAGCCGCTCAAACTGCTCAATCAGCCTGACCAGAGGCAATGCGCCGGTTGCCATCAGAACATGCCGGGCATGTTGATGCCGCCGGTGATTTGCTCCATTTCCTCGGAGGTGGTCTCGTCCACCATGCGGTACACTTCATTGACCGCCGCTACAACCAAATCCTGCAGCATTTCGATGTCGTCGGGATCCACAACCTCGGGCTTGATGGAAATGTCGGCCAGCTGCTTGTCGCCGCGCATGGTAACCTCTACAGCGCCGCCGCCGACAGTGGCCTTGAACTCACGGGCTGCCAGCTCTTCCTGCTTGGCTGCCATTTGCTCCTGCATCTTTTGGGCCTGTTTTATCATGGCGTTCATATTTTGAGGGCCGCCACCGCCGTATCCCTGGGGCAGTCTTGCTTTCATGCTATCACCTTTTCCCTTGTCTGTTTCTCTATGAAATCTGGACGTCGACGCCCAATTCATTGGCTTTGGATAAGAGTTCGTCCAGCTTGGACTCCTCTTTGCTCACCTCGTACTTGGCGGGGTTGTATGGGCCGAGACGGAATTTCTTGCCGGTTACACCGGTAATGGCCTCCCGCAGGCTTTCCTTGGCGTAA
>JAJDGX010000039.1 GCA_030265885.1 Ruminococcaceae bacterium OttesenSCG-928-L11
GGGACACTGAAAAAGATAAACTGATCCGTCTCAAAGCTGGATTCGGCGCTGAAGCCCCGGGTGTCGCGGCGGAAGTGTTCCACTGTGTATTCCCGGCGGGCGGCGCAGTCCTCCTCCAATACCCGGTCGCTGGCGGTGAAGGTGTGATCCTCCAGGGGACGCAGAATGTCCTGATTGCGCCGCCAGGCGTCCTCCTCCAGCACAATGGCCCGCAGCAGGATGTTGTCCCGGTGACTGATCTGGAAGTCCTCCAGCTCCTCCCGGGTGATAAACTGGTCATAGGCAAAGCCCATGGGGATGAAGTTGTCGTTTTCGTAGATATTGAAGCCCATCTGCTTGTCGTACATGGAGTAGCCCGGCATGGGCTCCTGCTCCTCCTTGGAGTCCTCGATAAACAGCCACCGCACCGACAACAGGGGGCGCAGGGCGTAATACTCCGCCTCGGGACGGCTGGCCACGTCGCGCTTGACCCCTACTGCCGGGTAAAACTCCATAATGGAGGCGGGCACAACGCTGTGGAAGGTCTGGATATTGGGCAGATGCCAGAACATCAACAGGTTGTCCATGGCGTCGTAGGCGTCGGAGCGGGCAAATTCGTCGTCGGGCAGTTCGATTTGCTCCCGACCCTGAATGGCGGTGTTGATGACATACCGGGAGCGCTCGTATGTGTTTTTGCCATTGGCCATGTAGAAAATGGTAAACGCGATGGATATTACGGCAATGCCGGAGGCCAGCAGCGGGACAAATCGCTTGTCCTGCCGCTCCTTGAGTACAATCAGCGCTGTCATGATCAGGCAAATTACGGCAATGAGCGCGTAAATCCACATGAGGACAGAATCCTCGGCGAGGCCGATGGAAAGCTCTCCGTCCTCTACCTTGGGTGTCAGGCCGCTCATAACAATGAAGCCCACTGTGACAATGGCCGACCACTTGATGGAGCGGCGGAAGGAGCCCAGGTCGTAGGCGCAGTCCTCCAGCGCCCGGGCACTTGCCACGCACATCAGCAGGATGGGCATGTAATACCAGCGGGCGTAATAGGAGCCGTTGAACAGGATAAACATACTGTTGAAGCCCGGCACCAGGGCAAACAGCAGGCACAGGGCCAGCAGCTTTTTGAGCCAGTCGTGGCGGCGCTGGAAGAAATAGGCGATGACGCCGGTCATCCCCAGCAGGGGCAGCCACCCCGACAGCGACGCCCACTTGGCACCGTGATCCGGTAGGAAGTTGGGGCGGGCACACAGCTCCGGCGGGAAAAACAGGCTTTGGATAATGGCGGGCTGCCGCTGCTCGTGCCAGTACAGCCAGATATTCCACCCGCTGACAAGCTCGTCGGCGCCGGTGCGGGGATTGCCCATCAGCGACAGCACAGACGGCAGCATGGCCACAGCGGCGCATCCCACCCCCAGCACCGCCTCGAAGGCGATGAGGGCGAAGCGGGACAGGGATACCCGCATGCGAAAGCCCTTGTCCGACAGACGCACCAGGAAATAGAGGACGACGAACACAACCTCGCCGATAAAGAACCAGTAGTTGACAAAGGCGTTGACAAACACCGCCACGGCGAACAAACCCTTTTTGCCGTCCATGACCAGCTGTTCCATGCCCAGCAGCAGCAGCGGAAAGAACACCGCTACCTCGTGGAAGTGGTTAAAGAAGATGTTGAAGTCCATCCAGCCGGAAAAGGCGTACAGCAGCGCGCCTATCATGGCATAGCGCCTGTCCCGCACGAAGCGGGCTACCAGGAAGTAGGCGGTCAGGGCGGCGCAGGCAGTCTTTAGCACCAGCAGGGGCGCCATCAGATACGGCACAAAGCTGGTGGAGAACGGCAGTGTCAGCCAGAAAAAGGGGCTGAACAGCAAATAGAAGCTGTAGGATCCGACAAAGTTGACGCCCAGATCCGTGTACCAGTTCCAGAAGATGTCGCCGGAGCGGACAGCCTCGTGAGCCAGCTTGTAAAAGGGAATTTGCTGGACATTGAAATCGCCGTAATAAATGAAGTAGCCGCCGTCAAAAATAACAAAGGGCAGGAAAATCACAATTCCTATCACCAGCGCGAAGAGAAATGTGTGCCAGTGAAGCGGTTTTTGCCTGTCTGTCATGTAAACCTCCCGTGGATGCAGTTCTTGTGAAAAGCGCTATTTACTTATTTGCCGCACCGCCAGATTATCTACAAAAAATATACCTGCCCGGTGTTGGTTTTTAAAGATGAGGATGCTATAATAACCTTAAGGGCAGAGGTTATTATATTCATTCAGGTGGCCCGCCTGCGGCGATGGCCGATTGTTGCATGTCCGCTCCGCTTCCATACAACAATAACCTTAAGGGCGGAGGTTATTGTATCCATACCGTTAAATCACTAAAGTTCCCAACAATTATACTCTCTGGCACCTCACGAATCAAGTCAATTGGGGGGATTTCTCTGTGAATGGCATCAAAAGCGATCATTATGTCAATTCTCCCATGGTGATGGGCGTGGTGAATAAAATTGTGGAGCTGCTGGGCCCCCAACGCATCTATCTGTATAACCAGCGCATCAATTCCCGCAACCTGATCTCCTCCTTTAAGCTGTGCATCGTCACCGAGGTGGGGGATAAGTTCGCCGCAGAGCGGGACATTTATATGGAAATCGACTGCGATGTGCCCTTTGATATCCTGATATATACCCCGGCGGAATGGGAGGATCTCATCGACTCCGAAACCTCCTTCGCCCGGAAAATTCTGGATAGCGGGTTGGTGCTGTATAATGGCTAAACGCAGGGGCAATCATTATACCGACAGCAGGCATTATCTGGACTGGCTGGAACGGGCTAATGAGGACATGCGCTGCGTTCAGCGTCTGATGGATCACGAGGATTGCTTTAACAATGCCGCGTTTTTCTGCCAGCAATGCATCGAAAAGGCGCTGAAGGCCTATATCCTGCTGAAATGCAATGAACTGGTGGACGGCCATAACCTGACGTGGCTGTGCAAACGCGCCATGAAATACGACCGCTCCTTTAACCAATGGCTGGACGAAAGCGCCTCTCTCAACCACTGCTACATAGAGACCCGCTATCCCTCCGATATTCCCCTTAACCTGGGCTGGGACGACGTCAAGCGGTACTATAAGATGGCGTCCTCTATGTATCTGTTTATCATCCAGGAGGTGGAGGAAATCCAAAGCTCCAACTCCGGGCATCCCCGGCAGCGGAAGGAGTCATGACCTTTTTAGGTGCCGCGGCGCATCTTAATGGGGCGTTGCCCCAAACCCCAGTTAAGGGGGTGACCCCCTTAACAATCCCGCAAATCACTTCGTGGCCGTCGACCGGGCGCCGGGTGAAAGCCGTCCGCAACACCCACCGTTCACGGGAAACCCTGCTAAAATATTCACCAATCTACCCGCGACAATCCGCGGAGCGGCATGTGTGCAGGTTCAACCTGCCTGCTTGTTTGGAGGTTTGTTTGTTTGAGGAAATATATGGTTCGGTATTTGATATTCTGGCTGCCGGCTGTGTTGGTGGCCTGCTTTTACAATAACCCGACCTCTCTGTCCCACGGATTGCAGTGGATTTTCGCCATCCTTATGCTGCTTGGCTGGACAGTCAACACCGCCATGGCATCCTACCACTTTCCCCGGCGAACCCTCTCCCTCATTTTGATGTATTTGGGCATCAATATGATAGCGGCGCTGTTGCTGTACAGCATCGACTACACCCTGCCCATCCTGCGGCTGGCAGGTATTTTAAGCTTCACGCCGCTGGATATTCTCATTGTGGCCCTGCTGGATTTTACCATCCCCCACGAGTTATACATGGTAGGATTGGTGGTGGGGCTGGCCGTTTTGGGTTGGGCGGCCGGGCTGTTGTACCGCCGTTTCCATCCCAATCCCTATCGGCCCCACTTCTCCAAATAGCCGGTTGGCCCCACTGTTGTATATCATTGCGCGGATTCATGCGGCTCCGCGCAATTTTAGAGCGGTTCCGCAGCAGGAGCCCGCGATATGAACCGAACCGGGGGGGGACAAGCCACTCCCTTGGTTCCCACATGAGGAGGAAAATGAAAATGGACGAATCGCTACAACTGAACACCGGCAAAAAGCTGCTTCTGGGCTTTCAGCATCTGTTTGCCATGTTTGGAGCCACTGTGCTGGTGCCTGCCCTGACCGGTCTCAACCCTTCCATTGCCCTGATTTGCGCCGGTATCGGCACGCTGCTGTTCCATGTCATCACCAAGCACAAGGTACCCGCCTTTCTCGGCTCCAGCTTTGCGTACATAACGGCGCTGCAAACGGTTATCGGCACGGTGCCCAACGCCGCCTATACCGGTCCTACCGGCATCTCCTATGCCCAGGGCGGCATCATTGTGTCGGGCATTGTGTACCTGGCGCTGTCTGGGCTTGTCATGCTGGTGGGCACTGAACGAATCCGCAAGTTCCTCCCCCCCATTGTGGTTGGCCCTGTCATCGTCGTCATCGGTGTCAACCTGGCCCCCACCGGCATCGCCATGGCCGCCGAAAACTGGTGGATTGCCTTGCTGGTTCTGGCCGTAATCATTGGGGTTTCCTGCTTTGCCAAAAATTTCTTTAAACTTGTTCCCATTCTGCTGGGTCTGGTTGTGGGCTACATTGCGTGCCTTATCTGCGACGCCTTCCACCTGTTTGCAGAGCCCCTCGTCAACCTCAGCCTCATCTCCGAGGCCGGCTGGTTCATTGCCCCCAGCGCATTCAGTCTCCCCAAATTTGACGCGCAGGCTATCCTTCTCATCGCACCCATCGCCATTGTCACCTTTATGGAGCACATCGGCGATATCACCACCAACGGCTCTGTTGTCGGCAAGGATTTCTTTAAGGATCCCGGCCTGCACCGCACCCTGGCCGGTGACGGCATCGCCAGCCTCTTTGCCGGGCTCATCGGCGGCCCGCCCAACACCACCTACTCCGAGAACACAGGCGTGCTGGCCGTAACAAAGGTATACAGCACCGGCGTCATCAAGCTGGCTGCTATTTTCGCCATCTGTCTGGGACTCTTCGGCAAGCTGGGCGCTATCATCAATGGCATTCCCAACGCCGTAAAGGGCGGCATGTCCATCATGCTGTTCGGTATGATTGCCGCTGTCGGCATGCGTACACTGGTAGAGGCGGAGCTGGATTTCAAGCACAGCCGCAACCTGATTATCTGCGCCCTGATTCTCGTTTTCGGCCTGGGACTTTCCGGCGGTGTCACCATCGGCGCCATGACCTTCAGCGGATTGTTTGTGGCAGTTCTCGTCGGTATTTTGGCCAATCAAATCCTGCCGGAAAACGTATAAGGGTTCTGTCCCAATCCATCCATATTAAAAAGGCATGTGCGCGATTTGCACATGCCTTTTTTGACGAGTGCAAGAGCCGATTTCGCATAAAATCTTCTTTCTGGCGCATTAATAATATTGAGTACGCACATCCATCCCAGCAATTCTGCTGATTGTACACCAGAAAGAAGGGATACCACATGAAATACAAGCCACTTCCCATATATGTTGTTGTGCTGCTGGCAATTCTCTCCCTATGTGGATGCGCTGTCGGTAAGCAAACCGCGCCGGAACCGGAACCGCCCATCCTGCTGCCGGAGGAAACACCACAGCCGACGCCCTCCGCCCCTTATATTCAGGAGCCGGATGTGTTGCTGCCGGTGGGATTTTTCCCGGCGGAGGATGCGGCGGCGCTCTCTCCCTCCCGCCCCGACGCTGTTCGGATCGAGGATGAGCTGCTGGCTCTTATCAATGAGGCGCGTTCGGCGGAAAACGTCGCAATGCTGCAATCGGATGAGACGTTGCTGCAGGCGGCGCGGATACGGGCCGGTGAGTTACAGCGCAGTTACTCCGATATCCGCCCCGATCGAAAGGATTTCTACACAGTCTTTGATGAGATCGGGTTCTCCTACTCCAAGCGGTGGTATGGGGAAAACATCAGTCGGTTGGAGTTTACCCAAAACGCCTACACCGAGGCGGAAATAGCCAAGGCTATGTTCGATGAGTTGAGCAAAAGTACCGGCCACAAAAATAATATGCTCCGCTCCCAGTACGATATGGTGGGCGTAGGTGTCTATGTAGCCACAGACGACTCCACCGTAAAAGTCACCTCCTCCCAAATCTTCACCAGCCAGCAGGCAGGTTGAACCTGCACACATGCCGCTTCGCAGATTGCCGCGGGAGGAAGGGTGGGAAAGTGAGGTGGGAATTGCGGGGCGGACGTGAGTCCGGCACTTCCGCCGAAGGCGGAAGCGTTTCATGGAGGCGAAGCCGGAGTGAAACCGCAATTCCCGCCGGGCTGACCGGTTTAGCCCGGCTAAAGGGGAAAGAACATGCCGATAACAGGGTTCGAATCTCAAATGCACGCACAGCATCCCCGGTCGTCATCTTGACCGGGGATGCGTCTCGTTTTCGCTCGGCATTGGCTTGACAACTCCATATGCAATTCTCAAAAGCGGGGTAAATCCGCCTGAATGGGCGGCTTGGGCGGCGGCGCATTTGAAATGTGCCGCCCCGCAGGGCACATTGCGTCGCAAACACAACTTGACAAATCCGCCAACAAGGCGTATACTGCATTTGACACCCCCCTGGGGTGGGGTATATATCCTGCACAGGAAAGGCGATGAATCGCTATGAAGGAAAAATACACGGTTACCGGCATGACGTGCGCCGCCTGCAGCGCCCATGTGGAAAAAAGCGTGCGCAAGCTAGAGGGCGTGCGGGACGTCAGCGTCAATTTGCTGCAAAACAGCATGTCCGTAGAATACGACGAGGCGGGCGTCTCTCCCGCCGACATTGTCAGGGCGGTGGAAAGCGGCGGATACTGCGCGGCGCCGGTCACCAAATCCGCCAAGACCCCGGACAAACCGGCTGTAAACGTCGCCGCTGAGGAAGCCCGGGCCCTGAAAACCCGGCTAATCGCCTCCATCGGCTTTTTGATTCCCCTGATGTACATTTCCATGGGACATATGATGGGCTTTCCGCTGCCCGGATTCTTTCACAGCACCCAAAACGCAATGACCTTTGCCCTGACCCAGCTTTTGCTGACGCTGCCTGTGCTGTACCTGAACCGGAAATTCTTCCTTGTCGGGTTCAAGGCGCTGGCAAAGCGAGCCCCCAACATGGATTCCCTCATCGCCATCGGCGCGTCTGCGGCGGTTGTGTATGGCATTGTGGCTTTGTATGCCATCGGTTACGGGCTGGGCCACGGCGACGTGGCTCTGGTGGATCGCTATACCATGGATCTCTACTTTGAATCGGCTGCCACCATCCTGACTCTCATCACTGTAGGCAAGTTTTTGGAGGCCCGCTCCAAGGGGAAAACCTCCGACGCCATTGCCAAGCTGATGGATTTGGCACCCAAGACTGCCACTGTCCTGCGGGGGGAAATCGAGCAGGAGGTGGGGCTGGAGGATGTCGTTGTCGGGGATATTGTCATTGTGCGCCCCGGCCAGTCGGTGCCGGTGGACGGCGTCATCACCCAGGGCTCCGGGGCGCTGGATGAATCCGCCCTGACCGGGGAAAGTCTGCCGGTGGAAAAGACCGCCGGCGACACCGTCATTGGCGGCACCATCAACCAGTCGGGATCCTTCCGGTTTCAGGCCACCAAAATCGGCGCCGACACCGCTCTTGGCCAAATCATTGAGCTGGTGCAGGACGCCAACAGCACCAAGGCCCCCATCGCCAAGCTGGCCGACAAGGTCAGCGGTGTGTTTGTGCCGGTGGTCATCTCCATCGCTGTTGTCACCGCTGTGGTGTGGCTCATCGCCGGCTACGGCGTCCCCTTTGCTCTGTCGTCGGCCATTGCGGTGCTGGTCATCTCCTGCCCCTGCGCCCTGGGTCTCGCCACGCCCACGGCTATTATGGTGGGTACCGGCAAGGGGGCGGAAAACGGCATTCTCATCAAATCCGCCGAGAGCCTGGAAATCACCCATAAAATCGACACTGTCATCCTGGATAAAACCGGCACCATCACCGAGGGCAAACCGGTTGTCACCGATATTCTGCCGGCGGAGGGCATCGGTGCGCAGGATTTGCTGGCCCTGGCCGCCTCTGTCGAGGCCTTGTCCGAGCATCCCCTGGCCCGGGCTGTGGTGGAAAAAGCCCGGGAGACAGCTGTGCCCCTCTTTGAGGCCACAGACTTCACCGCCACCGAGGGACAGGGCATCCGCGCCCGGGTAAACGGGACGACCGTCCACGCGGGCAATCTGCGCATGATCGAGGCTCTGGGCATTGACCCCGGCCCCTTTGCCCCACAGGCCGACGCCCTGGCCGAGGCCGGGAAAACGCCCCTCTACTTCTGTGCAGGCAAGCGGATTCTCGGGGTCATTGCCCTGGCCGATGTGGCCAAGCCCACCAGTCGCCAGGCCATCGCCGAGCTGACCGCCATGGGCGTGGAGGTTGTCATGCTGACCGGCGACAACGCCCGCACGGCGGAGGCCATCCGCCGTGAAATGGGCATTGGCCGGGTGGTGGCCGAGGTGCTGCCCGCCCACAAGGAGGCGGAGATTCGCCGCATTCAGTCCGAGGGCAAGCGGGTCGCCATGATAGGCGACGGCGTCAACGATTCTCCCGCTCTGGCCCGGGCTGACGTCGGCATCGCCATCGGCGCGGGAACCGACATCGCCATGGAATCCGCCGACATCGTGCTTATGCGCAGCGATTTGCTGGACGCTGTCACCGCCATCCGTCTCAGCAAGGCTGTCATCCGCAACATCAAGCAAAATCTGTTCTGGGCCTTTTTCTACAACGCCATCGGCATTCCCCTGGCGGCGGGGGTGTTCTTCCCGCTGCTGGGCTGGCAGCTGAACCCCATGTTCGCCGCCGCCGCCATGAGCCTCAGCTCCGTGTGTGTCGTAACCAACGCATTGCGCCTGAAATTTTTCAAGGCGAAGCCCCATTCCGCCGCCCCCGCATCACCGGTCGCACCGGTGACGGTACAGGAGTCGGCCCCATCAAAGGAGGAACCAACCATGACAAAAACCATGACAATCGAAGGCATGTCCTGCGGCCACTGCTCCGCCCGGGTGGAAAAGGCCCTGGGCCAGCTGGACGGCGTCACCGCCACCGTGGATCTGGACGCCAAAACCGCCACCGTGACAATCACCGGCGATGTCTCCGACGCCGCCCTGACCCAGGCCGTGGAGGACGCGGGGTACGAGGTTGTATCCATCGCATAATGCCGCAAGGGAGGAACGCGCAGTGCAAGCAGACTACAAACGAGTAACAAAGCTGCTGAAAACAGCCCGCGGCCAGTTGGGCGGCATCCTGCGGATGGTGGAGGAGGACAAATACTGCGTCGATATCTCCCACCAGATTTTAGCCTGCGACGCCGTGCTCCGGCGGGCCAACCGGGAGATTCTCCAGGCTCACCTGGAAAGCTGCGTGCAGGGGGCCTTCCACTCCGGCTCCAAGGAGGAGACCGACGCCAAAATCCAGGAGCTGGTGGAGCTCATCGGCAAGCTGTCCAAATAGGGCAAATCCCGGCTTTTCTCACAGCAATTTCTGTTCCCCCGCAATCCCCGCAGGCCGCCGTGCCTGCGGGGATTGTCGGCGTCGGGAAAGCCGGACTATTTTTTTCATCCGGTTTCACAGAAAGTTCACTTATTAATCACATTGCAACGCTATGATAAACACCACACTTTTTTGCACGTCAGCGCATTCCATCGGTAACCTACACAAGAATCCATACGTATTATCGAAAATTTCACCGAAATATCACACATCAATTCGGTGTTAATAATTTGTTCATAATATTGCCGCCGTCATTCAGTATACTGATTATACATATACTCGCATCAATGATTTCGGCGGCTCCATACGCCCCTGTTTTCACCCACCAATGAAGGACAAAGGAGGAACGGGACACTGTCCCTGTGAAACTGTCTATGAAGGTTAAGAAAAGCGCGCTATTCTCCATACTGGCCGTTGTGCTGGTGGTTGTCGTTGTCGCTGTCAGCGTCGGCGCCGCCACCACCGCGGAGGAGATCCCGACAGAAGCCCCGGTGGAAACCGGCATTCGGGTATCGCTGGCAACGCCCCAGCGGGATACCATCGCCGTCATCACCGAATATGTGGGCCGGGCCGAGCCGGGACGGCAGGTGGCTGTCATCCCCCGCACCGCCGGCGAGGTCATGAACGTGTACTACGACGTGGGCGACACCGTCAATGCCGGTGACCTGCTGTTTGACATCGACCCCACCGACATTCAGATGCAGGTGGACATCGCCCAGGCAGGTCTCAATCTGGCCCGCGCTTCGGTGGAGCAGGCTCTGGGCAGCACCATGGATTCCCAGGTGCTCCAGGCGGAATCCGGCTATCTCAACGCCAAAAACGCCTACAACTCCGCCCAAAGCCTGCTGAGCAAGAACGAATCCAACTACAGCCGTCAGCTGCAGGATCTCAAGGATGCCCGCAAGGACGCCGGCGACGCCATGGATGCCCTGGAGCCCAACCTGAGAGCATTAAAGACCGAACTGGCCCAGAAGCAGAAGGAAATGGAGGCCCTTGTGGGCACCGGCGATGGCAGCACCCCCTCTCTGGGGCTGAGCAACGCCGCAGATTATCTGCGCCTGCAGGCCGAAATCGACGCCCTGAAAAGCGCGCTCAGCGATGCGCAGGCTGCCTATACCGCCGCCTCCACCGCCTATTACGAGTTGGATGCCAGCTATGACAGCCTGAAGGCCGGTCGGGATTTGAATCTGCTGCAGCTTCGTTCCTCTGTCACTACGGCGGAGCAGGCAGTCTCCACCGCCGAGCAGAGCCTGGGGCTTATCAACAACAGCGCCCTGCCCGAGGGCCGGGCCGTCGCCATGGCGAACCTGGCCCAGGCCGAGGCCCAGGTTCGCTCCGCCACCCGCCAGCTGGATCACGCACAGGTCACGGCACCCATCTCCGGCGTCATCGAGTCCCGCAATGTGGAGCCCCAGAACATGGTCTCCTCCTCCGGCCCCTCCTTTATTATCTCCAACAAGGATATGATCACCGTGTCCTTCCGGGTGCCCGAGCGGGCCCTGGCCGGCTTTGCCATCGGCGACACGGTCACTCTGGAGAAAAACGGCACCACCTGTGATGCATACATATCGGAAATCCCCACCATGATTGACTCAAGCAGCGGCCTGTTCGCCGTAAAGGCAACAGTCTCCAACCCGCCCTTCCAGGCTTTGACCGGCTCTGTGGTCACCGTAAACGCTCAGACCCAGCGCTCGGCCAACGCGCTCATCATCCCCTTGAACGCCATTTACTATGAGGACGGTGTCCCCCATGTCTACGTTTATCAGGACGGTGTCGCCGTGAAAACGCCGCTGGAGTTGGGCATTCTCACCGCCGATTCCGCGGAGGTTCTGTCCGGACTGTCCGCCAATACCCAGATTGTCTCCTCCTGGAACAGCCGCCTGCGAGATGGCGCTCTTCTGGAGATCGCCGACTGACCCCTGCCCGCGCGTCGCCCGGTGACAGGGGCAAGCACCCGCTTGCCTCCGGCCGGAATTTTCAATAGTATGGAAGCGGCCGGTCGGCCGCCCCTCTCTGGAAAGGTCGCCAAATGAGTTTAACAAAACTGGTTATACGCCGACCTGTGTCGGCTGTCATCCTTATATTCGGCATTATTGTGTTCGGGGCCATGTCCATCTTCTCTCTGCCTTTGGAGCTGACCCCGGATATGGAAATGCCCATGCTTATCATCAACACTGTCTATCCCGGCGCAAGCCCGGAGGACGTGGAAAAGCTTGTCACCCGCGAGGTGGAGGGAACCATCGCCTCTCTCAGCGGCATTGACTCCATCATGTCCACCTCTCAGGAGAACTACTCCCTCGTCATCGTCTCCTACGAGTACGGCACCAACATGGATCTGGCCTATATGGATCTGCGAGAACGGCTGGATCTCATCGCCAACACCCTGCCGGATGACACCATGGAGCCTGTCGTCATCGAAATGGACATGAACGCCATGGAGGCCATCTCCCTTTCCGTCACCTCCGATTCCCAGGACAATTTGCTGTATGTGGTGGAATCGGAAATCGTGCCCGAATTTGAGAAGCTTACCACCGTCGCCGATGTCAGCGTCTACGGCGGCGAGGAGCAGTACATCAAGGTGGAGCTCATCCCCGAGCTGCTGCAGCAATACGGCGTGGCCATGACCACCATCACCTCCTCTGTTTCCACCGCAGACTTCTCCTACCCGGTGGGCACCATCGATTTTGGGGATCAGTCCATGTCTCTGCGCAGCTCGGTGCAGTACCGCACCATTGAGGCGCTGAAAAACATCCCCATCCCCACGGCTACCGGCAGCGTGCTGCGGCTGGGCGACGTGGCCAATGTCTATGAAACCACCAAAAACGCCAGCAGCATCAGCCGCTACAACGGCGCCGAAAACATCAGCCTCGGCATTCAAAAACGGCAGAGCGAAAGCGCCGTCACTGTGGCACGGGCGGTCAGAGAAACGGCCGATGCCCTCAACGACGAGTACGACAATCTGGAGATCTCCGTCATCTACGACAGCAGCGAGATGATCACAGACTCCCTGTCCTCGGTTGCAAGCACTCTGGTGCTGGGCATTCTCATCTCCATGGTGGTGCTGTTCCTCTTCCTCGGCGATATCAAGGCGTCCCTCATCGTCGGCAGCTCCATGCCCATCTCCCTGCTGGTAACCTTTATCTTCATGGAGATGATGGGCTATACCATGAACATCGTCACCATGAGCGGCCTGGTTCTGGGCGTCGGCATGATGGTCGACAACTCCATCGTTGTGCTGGACAGCTGCTTCAAGTCCCGCACCCAGAACAAATCCATCCACGACGCCGCCCTGGAGGGCACAAAGTTTGTCACGCTCTCCATCGTGGCCTCCACCATCACCACAGTCGTCGTATTCTTCCCCCTGGCCAGCATTCAGGGAATCTCCGGCCAACTCTTTGGGCCCTTGGGCTTCACCATCATCTTCTCGCTGACCGCCTCCCTGCTTTCGGCCATGACACTGGTTCCCCTCTTCTTCTGCCAGTTCAAGCCGGAGGAACGGGCCAAGGCCCCCGCTGCCCGCCTGCTCAAAAAGCTGGAGCGGGGCTACGGCAAGCTGCTGCGCAAGCTGCTGAAAAAGAAAAAGACCGTTATGGCGGTATCCATGGCGATTCTGGCGGTATCATTGCTTTTGGCAACCCAGCTCAACACCGAGTTGATGCCCGCCGTGGACGAGGGTGCCATCTCCATCTCCGTCAGCACCCGACCGGGTCTCAAGCTGGCGCAAATCGATGAGAAAATGCGGGGGCTGGAGGAAATGGTCGACTCCCACCCCGATGTGGAGCGCTACTCCATGAGTGCCGGCAGCGGCAGTGTGCTTAGTTCCGGCAATTCCACCATCATGGCCTACCTCAAATCCGACCGCCGGCTGGAAACCAAGGAAATCGTCGAGCAATGGCGCCTGGAGACAGCCGACATCATCGACTGTGAAATCGCCATCAACGAAACCAGCTCCACCGCCATGTCCATGGCCTCCAGCGATGTGCAGGTCAGCCTGCGGGCCAGCGACCTGGATTCCCTGAAGGAGGCTGCCGTCATCGTACAGGAGATGATGCAGGCCCATCCCGATATCATCCGCACCTCCTCCTCCCTGGAATCTGTCAAGCCCCAAACCGAGATCGTGGTGGATCCCCTGAAGGCCGCCAACGTGGGGCTCTCGCCCATTCAGGTAGCCGGCAGTCTCAATGCCATCCTAAACGGCGCAGACACCGTCTCCATTAAAAAGGACAATCAAAGCTACGATATCCGGGTGGAATATCCCGAAGGCAAATACCAGAATGTCAGCGATTTGATGGATGTCCAGCTGGCTTCTCCCGCAGGCATTATGGTGCCGCTGATGGACATCGCGGAAATCGCCTTCTCCGACAGCCCCCAAACCATCACCCGGCAGGACAGCCAGTATGTCATCACTGTTAGCGGCGTTCCCACCTACGCCGCCCAGTACACTGCTCCCAAGGAAATTGAGGAGAGCATGAAAACCCTGGAGCTTCCCTCCGGTGTGCGGGTAGCCGAAAACGCCATGACGGAAATCATGGTCGAGGAATTCGGCTATTTGATTCAGGCCATCGCCGTGGCCATTCTGCTGGTCTTTATGGTTATGGCCATCCAGTTTGAGTCCATCAAACACTCCCTGATGGTAATGATCTGTATCCCCTTTAGCCTTATCGGTTCCTTCTCCTTTCTGTATCTCACCGACAGCACCCTCAGCATGGTCTCCATTCTGGGCTTCCTGATTCTGGTCGGCACTGTGGTCAATAACGGTATCCTCTTTGTGGATACCACCAACCAGTACCGCCGCAGCATGGATCTGGAAACAGCCCTTGTCTCTACCGGCCGCAACCGCCTCCGCCCCATCCTTATGACGACCCTCACCACCGTCCTCTCCATGATTCCCCTGGCTCTCGGCGTCGGCAGCGGCGGCGACATGATGCAGGGCCTGGGCGTAACCGTCATCGGCGGTCTCACTGCTTCCACCATCCTCACACTGCTCCTGCTCCCCACCTTCTACCTCATCATCGACGGCAACCCCAAGCGCAAGGAAAAGAAGGCGGAAAAGAAGCGCATCAAGGAGGAGGAACGCACGGATAAAGAGGAAGCCATGGTTTAGAGGAGCCTGCGGCGCATTTATAATGGGGCTCTGCCCCAAACCCCGATTAAGGAGTTGAACTCCTTAATAATTCACAATCAACTTGTTGTGTGGTTTATTTATAATCCTACAAAGCACTTCGTGGTTCCCACCCGTGCGCAGGGCAATTACGTACGAAAACCCGGTCAGGATGATGACCGGGTTTTCTTGTGCGCTCACGTAAGCAAACCGTCCTTTTGCAATCTTCCCGCCTCGGCCCGCTCGCTAATTGCGGCAGAAAGGCCGCAAACCGCTCGCTGGTTTGGTAGTAGACTTGAACATTTAACCATTCAATGCAAAATCGCTCCGCGACACCCTAAAAGGGGAATCGCGGAGCGGATATTTTTTCTACAGGTCGTCTCGAAGAGCGACCTTGTTCTTCTCTTTTTTGATTCAAAAAGAAAGTACGGCCTTTAAGCGGAGGTTTCTTGTTCTTTGGGGATGCGTTCGGCTTCCAGCTTGGCGATGCGGCGTTCGTCCATGCTGCGCACGGTGAATACCACCTCCCCGACGCTGACGGTGGGGTACTCCTCCTCATCGGGGATATAGCCCAGCCGATTGACCACATAGCCCCCGATGGTGTCGAAATCGTCCTCTTCGGCAATTTCCAGATCGAAAAATTTCATCACGCTGTCCATGGGGGTCAGGCCGTCTATGATATACCGGTTATCGGCGATAACAGAGATTTCCTCCTCCTCATCGTCGTACTCATCCTGAATATTGCCCACGATGGATTCAATCAAATCCTCCATGGTAACAATGCCGGAGGTACCGCCGTACTCATCCACCACCACTGCCAGCTGAATTTTCGTCTCCTTAAACTCGCGCAGCAGGGTTTTCCCGTTGGTGGATTCCGGCACATACAGAGCGGTGCGCATATACCGGGTAATGTCAAAATCGCCATCTGCATTGGCGCCGATAAAGCTGAGCAAATCCTTGACATACAGTATCCCCACAATGGTGTCCAGGTCGTCCTTGTACACCGGAATGCGGGAATGACCGCTTTCCTTGACAATCCGCACGGTTTCCTCCAGGGATGTCCCCACCTCAATGGCTGTCACCTCGGTGCGGTGGGTCATCATTTCCTCCACAGTGCGGTCGTCAAACTCAAAGATATTGTTTATCATATCCTTGTCGCTTTGCTCGATGTGGCCGCTTTCCTCGCCCACATCGATCATCATGCGAATCTCTTCCTCCGTTACCTCCTCCGACTGCTGGTTGGGGTCAATCCCAAACAGGCGCAGCATGCCGTTGGTCGAAACGGAAAGCAGCTTCACAAAGGGCTTTTCCAGCTTATAGATCAAATTCAGGGCCGGCGCCACGGCAAAGGCGATTTTCTCGTAGTATTTCATTGCCAGACGTTTGGGCACCAGTTCCCCCAAAACCAATGTAAAATAGGAGAGAATAAACGTAATGCCAATCAACGCCACTACCCGTACCGCCACCAGATTGACCGCCCAGCCCGCATTGCGAACAGCGGCCACCAGATGCTCGGTAAAGGTATCGGCAGCCACAGCCGACGCCATAAAGCCGGACAAGGTAACGCCCACCTGAATGGTCGCCAGAAAGTCCGAGGGTTTGTCAAGCATGCCCACCAAAAGCTTTGCCTTGCGGCTTCCGGCGGCAGCCTGTTTTCTCACCTTGCTGTCGTTGAGGGTGATAATGGCAATTTCGCTCATGGCGAAAAAGGCATTGATCAAAATCAGCACAAACAATAAAAGGATATAAACGGTTATATTACTGTCGGGGTCCATAGCAGCTCCGCATTCCCCCGCAGGGGAAACGTTACCTCCTGTTTCCAATATAGATTTGATGCGCAGCATCATGCAGGAATCGCTCGATTTCTTCTTAGTCTAATGATATCGGCTGCGCTTTCGTTTGTCAAAGCGCCGGGAAGGCGGAACCGGCGGTTTTCAGGCGATTTTGCCGGGAATCGGGAATGCAGGTTGCCGGCAATCCCTCTGACGCGCCCTCAGGCTCAATTTTAAAGCCGCAGTCGATTTCCGGTGCAATTTTCCCTGTTTCCCTGTTAAAACTTTGTGAACAAACCGCATACATCAGTCCGCCTCAGCGAGAATTTTCCCGCTCTCCCTGTCTACGGGCAGATAGGCCCGGGTGCCCGCCTCGTAGTCAAACACGGCGGCTGTCGGCGTATTCTCCCCTGTCTTTGGCGAAAAGGGCAAAATTTCCACATGGGCAATTCGCCGGATGTGTTTCGGCTCCATCCCCGCATAGGACGGCAGATACCGCCGAACGGCCCGATCGTTCCCCAGCAGCTCCAGTATGGCGTCGTAATATTCAGCGGAGGCATCCACCTCCACCCATTGGGGCAGCCTGCGGGGCTTTTCCACCGCCACCACATCCAGCTTGCACAGCCACTGTACCCGCTCTGTCACCGGGATTCCGTGACACTCCATAAAGGGCTTCAGCAGGTCGTAATACCCGATTTTGGACAGCGGGCGTTGGTTATAACCCTGCTCAAGGTAATATTCCCACAGCGCTGCAAAGCATGCAAAGGGATTGTCGAAGTGGGCGCGGATATACTCCATACTATGCCGAAACCGCCCGCTGTTATGATACAACTCCACCATATCGGCAATGCCGTGCAGCCTGCACAGCTCCCCAAAATCCAGCCAGCTTGTCCCCAACACCTCGAAGGGCGCGGTGCGACTGTACACTATGCCGTATTCCGCCGCCTTTGTTTCCAGCTCCGACCCGGGCAGCACCTTGAGAAACCCCAGCTGCAGCTGATCCGGCTCCAGGGCGAACACCCGGTTAAAGGAATCGGCCAGGCTGGCAAAATTTTCATGGGGAAGCCCCGCTATCAAATCCAGGTGAAGGTGGATGCCGCCTGCCTGCCGCAGTCGTTCCACCGCCTGAGCCAGTCTGTCGAAGGAAAAGGGCCGGTGAATGGCCCGCAGGGTCTCCTCATTGGCCGACTGCACCCCAATTTCGAACTGGAACAGGCCGGGACGGGCTGTTTGCAGCAAATCCAGCATATCGTCGTCCAGCAACTCTCCCGACAGTTCAAAGTGGAAATTGGTGACGCTGTTGTCGTGGCGAATCAGATACTCCCACACCGCCATGGCATGGGATTTGACCGCGTTGAAGGTTCTGTCCACCAGCTTGACCTGTTTGACCCTCCGCTCCAGAAAGCGATCCAGATCCGCCTGTACCCGCTCTATGCTCCGCACCCGCACACCCTTGTCCAGCGAGGACAGGCAGTAGGCGCAGGCAAAGGGACAGCCCCGCATGCTCTCGTAGTACAGAATGCGGCCGTCCAGCGCCTCCAAATCGGCATAGGCGAAGGGCAGGTCGTCCATTGCCATCGGCGCCGGCGGTTCTGTGATGGCCAGGATGCCGTCCCGCCGGTAGCATACCCCTTTGCAGCGGGAGACCGCCTCCCCCGCCAATATGGCTCGCAGCAGCGCCGGGGTAGAGCGCTCGCCCTCCCCGTACAGCAGATAATCGAAGGCCGGGTTGGCCTGCATAAAGGCACGGCGATGATAGCTTACCTGGGGCCCCGCCCCAATCAGCACGGCATCCGGGCGTATCCGGCGCAAATCCGCCGCCAGCCGGCAAACCAGCTCAATGTTCCAGATGTAGCAGGAAAAGACATAGATATCCCCGTCCGCCCGGTACAGTTCCTCCAGGATTTGCCGTTCCCGGTTGTTGATGGTGGTCTCCAGCAGCTGGGTTTCAATTCCCTCCTGTCTGCAGCAGGCCGCGATGCTGCGCACCGCCAGATTGGTGTGGATATATTTGGCGTTGATGGCCGCCAGCACAATTTGTCCCTTCATCCGTTCCGCCTCCATCCTGTTGTTGGGCAGCACCTGAAAAAGCAATTGCATTTTCCCGCCCGAAATTGTATACTGAATGCGTATGTTTTCTGCCGCTCCCCATTGATTTAAATGTAGCATGGGCCTGGCAGTACAATCTATTTTACCGGAGTGTGATACAGTTGTATATGACCCGATTGTTGACCGCAGAGGAAACCGATCTCAGCGCCCAAATTCACGAGGATGTCACCCAAATGGTGGAGGGCGTCAAGGATTATGGCCTTGGTTGGCTCTGGGAGCAAATCGTCCAGCGGGTGCGCCCCCTTATTCCCACCATCATCAACGGCGCCATCTTCCTTGTCATCTCCCTTGTGCTGCTGTTTTTCTTCATGAAGTTTGTCCGCCGCTGGCTCAACCGCTCCAAGCTGGAAAAGGGGCTTCACTACTTTGTGTACACCCTGGTCAAGTATGGGCTTCTCCTCGGCATTTTCCTTACACTGCTGGGCATCCTCAACATCCCTATGACCCCGATTATCACCGCCCTGGGGGCCGTCGGCCTGGCGTTGTCCCTGTCGGTCAAGGACAGTCTGGGCAATGTGGCGGGGGGAATCGCCCTTATCTTCAACAGTCCCTTCCGCACCGGTGATTTTATTGAGTTGAAGGGAATCTCCGGCACTGTTGAGGAAATCCGCCTGACTTACACCGTCCTCAAGACCACCTACAATCGCCGCATTTTTATGCCCAACAGCGATTTTGCCAAGGCCACCGTCACCAACTACTCCACCGAGGCCACCCGCACCCTGGAGCTGGTGTTCACCGTCAAGCCCCAGTCCGGCATTGACAAGGCCAAGGCGATTATCGGGGAGGTCATTGAGGCCAGCGGCATGGCCTTGGCCGACAGCACACCGGTTGTCCGCGTCAGCGACCACTCCGACACCGCGGTCAAAATCACCTGCATCGCCAAGGTAGACCCCGAAATGCTCTTTGACATGAAGGCCTACGTCATCCAACACGTACTGGAGCGCTTCCAAGCCGAGGGGATGTAATC
>JAJDGX010000004.1 GCA_030265885.1 Ruminococcaceae bacterium OttesenSCG-928-L11
GACACGGGGGTCTCGGGGGAATCCCCCGAGCGCCTTTTGGTTACTTTGGGGCGCAGCCAAAGTAACTGCCCGCCCCGGCACAAGGGGCAAGATAAACCTTTTCATCCGAACCGTGGTTGAGTGCTTTGCCCCTCGGGGCAAGATGAACCTAGTTATCCGAACTGCGTCTAGGCACTTTGCCCCTCGGGGTAAGATAAACCTAGTTGCCATAATTGTGTTTAGGCACTTTGCCCCTACGCCGGCTGAATCCGAATCCCCGCAACCGAGCGCCCATCCTTATACTCGGTAAAGCTGCGGATATACCCCTGCTCCACAAAATACTGAAGAATCGTGGTGGTATAATTGCGAATCCGCATCTTCTTTGTTTTGTTGGCGTCGGAGGCATTGAGCTCCTTGTAAACCGACTCATACAGGATATTGGTCTGCACAATTTTATTGCGCGGATTTTTCATCAGCTCAATGCGCTGGATGAGATAGGTTTTCAGCGGGATTGTGGTGGAGTTGTTGTTGACAGGAGCCCCGAGAAGGGACAGCTTGACACTGGCCAGCTGCCGCTTCATCTTGGAGTAGGTGTAAATGGGCGGGTGCTGCAAAATCTGATACAGCTCGGCATGCTTGCCGTTGATTTTCCCCGACACCTTGTTGAGGGGGAGGAGGTAGCCGTCCAAAATTACATCGGTAATGCGGCGCTCGCCGTTTTCATCGGTGATGATTTGGGCCTCATTTTCCTCGGTCAGGTCGATGGAGATCATCATGCGGCGCATTTTTTCCAGCTTGGTGGAAATTTCCTCGGCCAGCTGCTCGTCCACAGTGGGATTCTGTTTGCCGGTCATGGCGTGATACAGCATGGGAATGGAAAAAACCGTGTTGCCACTTTCCAGCAGGGAGGTTACACCGTTGATGATGGATTTGTCGTAGGTGCTCAGAGCGCCGCCGCCCTCAATGCGCATGTGGTTGGGCATGTCCAGGGTAACAGTGGTCAGGATGGGCCGTGTGCCCCGCTTGCCCACCCGCAGCTGGGTTTCGCTGCCCAGGGCCGCCAGGTGATTGGTGATGGCATCCAGCTGCATGATGTAGTTTTTGGGCCGGATGGCCTGATAGCTTTCCGGCATCAGGTTTTCCAGCGTCACCTCGGAGCCCAGCAGCACAGGAACCTCAGTGTCGCTGTCCTTATCCCGGGCAATGGCGACCAGCTTCATAAAGAAGTTGCGGATATCGTCGGGCAGGCTGCCCAAAAATGTATAGTAGGTCTGGGTTTTCTCGATGATCTCGCCGACGGTGGAGTTGTAGGTCTCGGCGTTGTCCTCGGCGCTGAGATCCTGCAGCTGCCGGTTGAGCTGATTGACCTCCTCCAGCCGCCGAATCAGCGAGGTGAGGCAGTAGGTCATATAATTGTTGCCAAATTTACGGCGCAGAGCCATTTGCTCGTCGGCGGGCAGGGTCGGCAGCACCGTGTCGGTGGCAAGCTCCCCCTCATAGGGGCTGGCCTGGGCGATGGCGGCGTACCAGTCATCCTCTGTGGCAAACAGGTTCTTTGCCAGCTTTGGCGCGTATTCGGCTTCAAAGGTTGGATAATCGATTCCCATGTCAGGTTCCTTTCCACAGCATTCCGTTTCGTTGGCGGCCGATCAGGCGGCACCGGTCAGATCCGGAATGGACCATTGCAGCAGAATTTTTTCGCCCAGCGGTTCGGTCTGGATGGGCGGCAGGGAGTAGAGAAAAATCTGATCCGGGTTTCCGGCGGAGTCGCGGCGGCAGACAAAGGCCGCCCGGTATCCCGCTTCATCCCGGTGAGTATAAAATTCCCCGCTGTGGGACAAATTGCGGTAGAGAGGGGGGAGCGTGACCGCCTGGGAAAAGGGCATCCCGCCAATTTCCACGGTGACGGCGGTGCTGCGGCTGTCGTACAGGCCGGCAGCGGCCTCGTCCGCCACCTTGGCGAGGCGGATCTGATACCGCTCCAGCGACGCGGCGTTGCAGACCGGCGGAGAGAGCTGCCAGGCAACGGCACCCCCCAACACAGCGACCAACACAAGGGCCAGCAATCCATTGTGAAAGCTGGAAAACAATGCTGCAAGTCTTTTCATACCAACCGACTCTCCTGATCCTTTGAATGAGGGAAAGGGCGCCCCCTCGGGCGAAATCCCCCTCGATTATTTGCGCCTTCTATTATACAACATTTTTCCCATTCCGAAAAGGCAAAATCCCCGCCGACAGGCAGAAAAAGGGGAGAAGGTTCATAGTGCCTAATCTTTCCCGCCGTTTTTTGGCAGTGGAAAATGCTGGATATCTATTGCCTGGGACAGCAATTCCGGTTACAATAGAATAGGAGATATTGTAATAGTTTGTAATAAATTGACGGAGTGTATGCAAAATGAAGGAGAAAGCCTCGGAAATTCTCGGACAAATCGCCGACAATGTGGAGCGGGTAATTATAGGTAAGCGGGAGGTCATCGAGCTTATCCTCTGCGCCTTTGTGTGCAGGGGCCATGTGCTCATCGAGGATGTGCCCGGCGTGGGGAAAACCAATCTGGTGTCGGCGCTGGCCAAGTCCTTTGACTGTACCTTTCGCCGCATTCAGTTTACGCCGGATATTATGCCGTCGGACATCACCGGGTTTTCCATGTACAACCAGAAAACCGGGGAGTTTGAGTACCGGGAAGGCGCTGTGATGACACAGATCCTGCTGGCGGATGAAATCAACCGCACCAGCCCCAAAACCCAGTCCAGCCTGCTGGAGGCCATGGAGGAAAACCAGGTGACCGTCGACGGCAGAACCTATCGGGTGCCGGAGCCCTTCTTGGTGCTGGCCACCCAAAACCCGGTGGAATACCTGGGCACCTACCCCCTTCCCGAGGCCCAGCTGGATCGCTTTTTCATGCGGGTGTCTTTGGGGTATCCCTCGGCGGCGGACGAAACGAACATGCTGTCCATCCACAACGACAAAAATCCCCTGGACGCATTGACCAGCGTCGCCACCGCCCGCATGCTGGTGGAAATGCAGGAATACCTGGGCACGATTCACGTGGATGAACGGCTCAAGGCGTATATGGTGGATCTGGTGCGCCACACCCGGGAAAACGGCGATGTCCTGCTGGGGGGAAGCCCCCGCGCCACCCTGAACCTGTATCGGGCCGCCCAGGCGTGGGCCCTGTACCAGGGGCGGGACTATGTGGAGCCCGACGACGTGCAGCGAATGGCGGTGCCGGTAATGGAGCACCGCATTCTGGTCAAGCAGGATGCCCGCCTGCGCCAGGTGACGCCCCGCACAGTCATCGAGGCGGCGGTGTCGGCCATTGCAGTGCCGTAAATCGGCGGGGACAAGCCGTCCATACCACGTCGGAAAGGATTTCGCAATGAAACAAAACCGCATCCTGTATGGATTGTTCCTGGTTGTCCTGATTGTCTTTCTCTGCCTGTCGGAGGACAAGGTGCTGTTCCCGGCGCTGTACTGTGTGCTGCTGCTGGGGGTGGTCTCCCTGCTGTTTGGCTGGCTGGCCCGGGCCGGCATCTCACTGGAGCAGAGTCTCAGCGCCGATGCCGTGACAAAAGGGGAGACCTGCGAGTACACACTGTCGGTGAAAAACCGCTGGCTTCTGCCCCTGTTTCGGGTGCGGCTGGAATTTGCCGGGGACAACCCCGCCTTGCTGGCCGATATGACCGACAAAGAATTTCACATCCCCCCTCGCAGGGAATATACAGAAAGTATTAACATAACCGCAATATACAGAGGCGTACACCTGGCCGGCCTGCAATCCATCCAGTATTACGACTGGCTGGGCCTGTTTCGATTCCGCATCAAGCCCGCCGCGCCGCTGGAGCTGACGGTGCTGCCACGGGTGGTGCCGGTGGGCAGGCTGCCGCTGCAGCCGTCGGCCTACGAGGCCGACACCCCCTTTGCCAAGGGCTTGGAGGAGGACTACGGGGAAATCGCCGATTTGCGGCGGTACCAGCCGTCGGACGGCGTCAAGCGCATCCACTGGAAGCTGTCGGCGAAGCGGGGCGTCATGATGAGCAAGCGGTTCCAGACGGCGGCCGGCCACGCGGTGACACTGGCGCTGGATTCCACAGCCATCGGCGGCAGCCGCGCCGACGCCCTGCGCATCGAGGACGCCATGCTGGAAACCTGTGTGTCGGTGCTGGCGGCCTGTCTGCGGCAGGAGTTTACCGTGCGGCTGGCCTGGCCCGGCGCCGGGCCGGAGGAGGAGCAGGGCTTCACCCATTTCCCCACCCTTTGCGAGCGGGCTGCCGCCATCGTCTTTGAGGGGGAGGGCTTTGAGCCGTGGCTGACGGAGGCGGAGCTGCCGCCTTCATCGGAGCTGTGTGTCTTTGCCCGCGACCTGACCGCCCCCCTGCTGGAGCTTCTGTACGAGAAAGCGGCGGCGGGATATTCTGTACTGCTGTTTGCCTTTACACCGATAGGGGAGGACGTGCTGGAGCGGCTCCGAGGCTGGGGAATCCCGGTATGGCCCATGTGGGAACGAGATCCCGCGGAGGCCTTGCGGGGGTGAGAACTGTCCGGGATAGGGACAGAGTACAAGTTTGAAAAGGAGGAGCCGCGTGAAACTCAAGGACATAAGCAATGGGCCGGATTGGATTATATGGATCGTACTTGCCTTTTTTGTGCTGTTGACGGTGGTTTTTCTTACCGGCCATGGGGCAAAGCTGATTGCCGGCTATAATACATCCGGTGAGGAAGAAAAAAGCAAGTATGATGAGAAGAAGCTGTGCAGAGTAACTGGTGTTGGAATGCTGGTTGTTACGATTTTTGTTTTTGCAATGGCGGTTGGCAACAATGTGCTTCCGGCAGCAACAGCATATGTTTTTGTAGGTGTAGTAGTCATTGACTGTATTATTGTGTCAATACTGGCGAATACCATATGCAAAAAATAATCATTTTCCTATAAGCAAAGCGCAGCCCAAAATATATCTCCACACGAAAGGAGAACGCCCATGACCGTCCCAATCCAGGCAGCCCCGTCCAAGGGTATGGCCGCTGTCCGCCGATTCATCGACATCCTCTTCTTTCTCATCGTGGGGACGCTGTTTGTCGGCAGCATGCTTCTGGCCATTTTGGCCTGCACCGACATGCGGCCGGAGCCGATTTCGGTTTTTCTGCAGGTCGGCGCTGTGCTGGCCGTGCTGTCGGTGGTATTCTGCAACCGGTACACCTTGATTTCGCTGGGGGGCCTGTCGCTGCTGGCGGCCCTTCTGCTGACGGTGGACGTCATTCGCCACCCGGAGGCGGCGGAATACATCGCAGCCAAAACCCTGGCCGGGGAGACACTCCAATATCTGGGCGGATATCTGCCGCTGCAGCCCTCCTACGAGACCCTGATTCTGGGTGTGCTGTCGGTGGGCATGGGCATTTTCGCCGCCTTTTTGCTGCTGTTCCGGTACCGGTTCGGCATTGCCCTGGCGCTGTCCGCCGTTGCAATCGGCACCTGCATGGCATCCGGCTTCTACACAGATGATTACGCCCGGCTTTCCCTGGCCATTTACCTTGTCAGCATCCTGTTTTTGCTGGCGCGGCAGCTGTTTTTGCGGGTGGAGCTTCCCGGGGCGGGGAGCGGCATCGGCTTTTTTCTGCTGCTGCCTGTCATCGGGATCTGCGCGCTGATAGCGGGCAAACTGCCCGTCCCGTCGGAGGAATCCACCGAGCAAGCCTTTGCCGTAATGGTGGCAAAGCCCTTCGAGGCCGTCAGCGACATCCTGTTCAAAGCCTCCTCCCAAAAGTTTTTCTCCCTGGAAACCTCCGGCTATCCTGCCTCCGGCGGAGGCGCCGCCCGCAGCCGGCTGGGCGGCAACATCGAACTGGACAACTACATCATCATGGAGGTCGACGCCGACTCGGAGGAGCCCATCTACCTGACCGGCGCGGTCAAGGATTTTTACACCGGCTATTCCTGGGAGAACACCACCCCCGAAATCGAGCCCGCCCTCATTGACGACCCGGCCCAGTCAGAGGACTTCCTGGAGCTTGTCTGCAGCAACATCGTCTTTTCCCTGGACATCGGCGAGTTTGAACCGGTCGTCAAAATCATGGAGGACGCCTCCCTGATGAAAAACTCCGCCTTCAGCAACCGGGGGACAGCCGGGGAGGACTCCCTGCTGTCCTTGGAAATGGACTTCCGCCCTTATCCGGAGAAGGAAGCCCAAATCCGCATAACCGACAGCAAGACCTATTCGGTGTTCACCCCCCTGCGGACAACCGGCGTGGAAAAGGACGGCGAGCCACTCCCCCTGATGCGCAACGGCAGCGGAGCCCTGGCCACCGAAACCCTCCTCAAGGACGGCGACTCCTACACGGTAAAATACCGGGACATCATAAACTACCCCCTGACCGACCTCGTCCTCTGGACATCCCGAGGCGGGATATACCGGGAGGTCGAGCAGGAACTGGAGCGCCTCCACGAAACATACGACTTCTCCAAATACCAGGCGTCCGTCAACCTGTACGGGCAGCCGCCGGACAAGCTGACCGGCCTGCAGGAGTTCCTCTTTTTCGACAGGGACACCCCCTATTGGAACCCGGACACCCACATGGCCTACGAGGACATCCTCCAGACCATCCTCATCCCCCGGGCCGACGCCATCCGCCGGCGATACACCCAGCTGCCCGACACGGTACCGGAGCGTGTCAAGCGGCTGGCAGCCAGCATCACAGCCGATGCCCAAACCGACACCAACCGTGTCTACATGCTGCGCAATTACCTGTTGGAGTACCCCTACACCTGGAACCCGGGGGAGGTGCCGCCCGGCCGGGATTTTGTAGATTATTTCCTGTTTGATGGCATGCAGGGCTACTGCACCTATTATGCCACGGCATTTGTGGTGATGTGCCGGTCACTGGGAATACCCGCCCGATACGTCGAGGGCTACGCCACCAACTGGGAGCCCTCCGAGGGCAACACCTACTACATCACCAGCTACCAGGCCCACGCGTGGCCGGAGGTCTACTTTGAGGGCCTCGGCTGGATGATCCTGGAGCCCACCCCGGAAAACCGCCAGGAGAGCACCCCCACCCCCGAGCACCTCAACTCCGTCCTGGAATCCTACCTCGGCTATTACGAGGACGAATACTTCGACGACTACCTCCGGATGGACACCGACATCTACGCCACCACCGCCACCGGGGGGACAACCAACGCCCCCATCCGGCCGGAGGAGCCCGTCACCCGTCGGCGTCTCACCGGCCAATTCCTGCTGATGCTGCTGGTCTTTTGCCTGTGGCCCATCATCCGGTGGATTGCCGCCCGCCTGTCCCTGCGGCGGCTGTGCAGGCTGGATAACCGGGACGCCGTCATCGCCGGCTTTCGGCGCATCCAGCGGACATTGCTGCTGCTGGGATTGCGCACCAACCCGGCCGAGACCGCCAACCGCTACGCCGACCGCCTCACAGCGGATGCAGTCGGCGCAGTCGACCTGAACACAGCGGCAGCCCTGTATTCCCGGGCCAGCTACAGCGGGGGCCCCGTATCCGCCGCCGACAAGCAGGCCATGCTCACCCTGCTGGGGGAAACCCAGACCTTTGTGCGCCACCGGCTGGGAAGCCTCCGGTATTTCGTGTACCGGTACATCAAATAGAGAATAAAACCCGCATACAAACAGCGTTTACGCCCCTTGGCGAAGGCGCTGTTTTCCTGTTCATGCAATCTCTGGCAAAGAAGGAGAGACAACCCAAAAAAATTTCCAGAATAGGGGTAAAGTTTTGGCAGGATGTTACGATAATTATTGCAGAAGGTAAGTAGCGCGGAATTTTTCTGCGCTGTGCCTTTCGGATTTCGGGAGAAATCCGTGTGGGAGCGGTACATAGCATGCTGTACAGCCTCCGCAGCCAATGGGAATGCACCCCGCCGCCCACAAAGCGGGAAGGGGGACATTCCGGTACACAGCCGTTTGCGGGGGCCGCACCGCTAGCAGCGCGACCACAAAAACGGCGACCCCATTGCCGCCAAGCAGGATGCGAATCGGCATGACAAGCAACCCGAACACACACAAACAAAACAAGGAGGAACACATTAATGGTAGTTCAACACAACATTCCCGCTCTTAACTCCCATCGTTACCTGGGCATTAACAACAAAGCCACCTCTTCCAACCTGGAGAAACTCTCCTCCGGTTACCGCATCAACCGCGCTGCTGACGACGCTGCCGGTCTTGCGATTTCCGAGAAAATGCGCGGCCAGATCTCCGGTCTTGGCATGGCGGAGCAAAACGCCAACAACGGCATCAGCCTGATTCAGACCGCTGAGGGCGCCCTGAACGAGACCCACTCCATCCTGCAGAGGATGCGTGAGCTGGCAGTTCAGTCCTCCAACGGTACATACCAGGACGAAGACCGCGCCCAGATCGAGCTGGAATACCAGGCTCTGAAACAGGAAATCGACCGCATCGCCTCCTACACCAACTACAACGGCATCAAGCTGTTGGACGGTACGGTTGGCGGTACTAAGTTGACCCATGCATCTGCCGCTGAGGCTCTGACTGGTTCTCAGGCGGACATCATGAAAGCTATGGGCATTACTGCCGGCACAGCTCCCACAATCACATTCAATGCCAACAGCGCGACCATCACGAAGTCTGACAAGACACTTACTCAGGATGTTAAATCATCCGAGAAAATTGATGGGTTTGGGGCCGCTTTGAATGCAGCCACAGTTGCAACTGTTAAGGCCGCTGGCGGTGGCGTTGCTGAGTCAAGCGAACTAATGTATACGGTTGACGCGTTTGCTGACGTTGTTTTGACTAAAAATGATGATGGCACATGGGCTGCTGGTATTACATCAAACAATGACGCATTCTCAGGTGCTACTGCAACCTTTGTTACAAACGGTACTAGTTCAGGTAAAAACGGGCTTCTTACTGTTACAGCGAGAGATGGCTCTCAAATAACGCTGGATTTGGGAGCGTACACAGAAAAAGATGTTGGCGGAGCAGGTGCAGACTTGGGCGGACATGCGGCTGGTACCACAATTTCCCTGAGCGCTCATATTAAGACAACTGCCGGTAATAATGCTTCCAGCGAATTTACTGCCAAAGTAAGAGGCGAAACCGTACTGTATGATACAGATGCCGCGACAGGTGGCAGCCAGAACGGTTCTCTGAGCTTCTCTTGGAATACAGAGACCAGCAAATGGGATGTTACTGGTAAGTACACTCTTGAAAGTGCCAGTGCGTCTAAGGCATACACTGAAGTTGTCGAAGTAAAGGGCACGCTTGATCCGACAGGCACAGGCACTGTTGACCTGGTTGGAGTTCTTAGCAATAACTCCACAGTGAAATTCCAACTTAATGCAGGGGGGTTCGGTGTTCCCACAGAACCTGACCTTTACTACGGTAGTTTCCGCCTTGAAGGTGCTCCCGGTGCAGCGACTCTTGCTGGAGTCGAAGCTTACAAGTATGATGAGCCTGCAAAGGAAACTCCTGCACAGGAGCGCGCCAATCAGACGTTGAAGTCTATGGGTATCAGCAATGTTAGTAAGTTTGATGTCAATAAGGGTCTTGCTACTGGCTCCACCGAGGAGCAACTGATTTACGATGCTCTCAACAACAAAGACGCTTACATCATCACCCGTCAATCCACCGCAGTTGCGGATAAGGGCGACTACGATGCAACTGAGCGTTATGAGACTGTTCTGCAGGTTAACGGCAAATCCTATCTTGGCGAGTTGAACGGCACTACTTGGAATTTCAAGGATGAGAACGGAACTACTGTTGCTTCTCTGACCAACTCCAAGGAAGCCACTGAAAGCGGTACTGTTTACTTCAATACCGGCGATCAGGACAGCGAGTACTACAAGGATTTCATCATCAAGAAAGAATCCGCAATGATCGGTTCCGAGAACGTTTCCAACCTCGTGTTCCAGATCGGCGCTAACGGCAACGAGGACCAGAGAGTCGGCATGTACGTGTTCAACATGTCCTCCGATAACCTGGGCAACCACGAGAAGGGTATGTTCGTCAGCGAATCTACCATCAAGACCATTGACGATGCCAACCAGGCCGTTGACACTCTGGACAACGCTATCGTTTACGTTGCTTCCCAGCGCGCCAACCTCGGTGCTCTCCAGAACCGCCTGGAGCACACCCTCAACAACCTGGGCGTCACCAAGGAGAACCTGACTGCTGCCGAGTCCTCCATCCGCGACGTTGACATGGCCAAAGAGATGATGGAGTTCACCAAGAACAACATCCTCGTTCAGGCTTCCCAGGCTATGCTGGCTCAGGCCAACAGCCTGCCTCAGGGCGTTCTGTCCCTGCTCCGGTAAGCGACTGCTCATTTGCTTACACTTTGCATTTTTATTCAGTTGGATACAGCCGGGCGCACATGCGCTCGGCTGTATCCCCCTAATTTGCATACAACGCGTTTGGGCATTTTCACCTCCCCAACCGCTTTCAATATAGCACCACCGGCAAAAGATTGTGACACCTTTAACAATGCGTTTTTTTCCTGCAAATTCGTCTTTTTTCCGCGAGTTTGCATTTTACCCTATTTAGTCGCTCCGGGGCCTTGTGTTGTGTGCCCCGTGGCATCCCCCCTCGCATATCCGCCTGGACTGACCTTCCGCGCGGATATGCACCCCCCTCATAACAGGCTGCGCTGTGGATGGCGCCGCCTGTTATTTTTTTACCAATCTTTCAAAAAATGCCCCACCTATTGCAATAATTGAAATCAGATGTTATTATATGAGAAACCCACCACAGAAGGGGGGAACACCCATGCAAGATCCCCATTCCAAAAATAAGCCCACCCAAACCAACCAATCCTCAGACAAGCTGCTGACCATGATCGAGGTCATGGCCGAAAACCCCGGCCCCATGCGCCTGCAGGACATCGCAGCCTGCTGCAACACCAATTCCACCACTGCCCTGCGGTTTATCACCGCCCTGCAGCGCAAAAACTACGTCGCCCAGGAAATCGACACCGGGCGCTATTATCTCACCCTAAAACTGTGCGCCATCGGCCAAAGCATATCCCAATATATGGATATTCGCGCCGTCTCGTTGCCGTTTTTGCGCGGTACATCCCAGCTTTTCCGGGAAAGCTGCAACCTTGCCATCGCAAACGACCACTCCATCATGTACATCGAAACCGCCAACAGCCCCAATCAAACCCTGCTCAGCACCCAGCGCATCGGCAATGTAGCCCCCATGCACTGCACCGGCATCGGCAAGCTGATTTTATCCGACTACTCCCCCGCCGAACTGGAGCGCTTTGTGACAGCGAAAACACTGCCCCGCCTCACCGATTTCACCATCACCGACCAACAGGCCCTCAGCGATGAACTGGAGCAAATCCGCCGCCAGGGCTATGCCTTCGACAACGAGGAATGCGAGGTGGGAGCCCGCTGCATTGCCGCCCCCATCCGCGACTACACCGGCCGCGTCATCGCGGGAATCAGCGTGGCAGGCCCCGCTGTCCGCATGACCGACGAGCATATCTACCAGCATCTGCCCTATCTGCTGGATACCGCCCGGCAAATTTCCATCCGCATGGGCTGGCTGGAAGCGGAGCACTCCAACGCCTGATAGCACATGTACATTTGAGCAAATGATCCCTTCGCGGTGCATTTGCTCCTGCAATAGCGGACAGGGCGCCCATTTGCGGCGCCTGTCGGATGAAAGGGAGAATGTGGCAATGAGAGAATCCATTCACAAGTATTTTAAGGTGGGCCTGATTTCGTTTATGGCGTATCCGGCGATGAGCGGCGGCCAGGATCCCGACACCCTGGCCCACCTGCGAACCATTGCGCTGGATGACTATTTTGACGCGGTTGAGGTGACATGGATCAAGGATCCGGCTGTGCGGGCCGAAGCAGCCAAGCTGCTCGACGTTGCGCATATGACCGTTTGTTATGGGGCACAGCCCCGGTTTTTGACTACCGGTCTGAATCCCAATCATCTGGACGAGGAAGAGCGCCGCAAAGCCGAGCAATCGCTGCTGGAGGCTGTCGATGAGGCGGAGCAGTTGGGGGCAAAGGGCATTGCCTTTTTGTCCGGCAAATGGGAGATGGCGACCCGGGAGGAGGCGTATCAGCAGCTGCTGAAAACCACCCGCACTGTCTGTGACTACGCCAAGGGGAAAAACATGCTGGTGGAGCTGGAGGTGTTTGACTACGACATCGACAAGGCTGCACTGATTGGGCCTGCTCCTTATGCGGCTCGGTTTGCCGCCGATATGCGCACCAGTCACAGCAATTTTGGCCTGATGATCGATCTCAGTCATATCCCTATGACCTATGAGACGCCGGAATTTGTGGTGCGTACCCTGCGCCCATATATTACCCATCTGCACATCGGCAATACGGTCTGCGAGGATCCGGCGGCTGAGGGGTATGGGGATCTGCACCAACGGTTTGGGTTCCCCAACGGCGCCAACGACACGCCCCAGGTGTTGGAATTTCTGCGGGTGCTGAAAAACGAGGGCTTCTTCAACGCCCAGGATCCCCTTGTGCTGTCGTTTGAGGTGAAGCCGTGGAAGGATGAGGATCCGGATTTGGTGGTTGCCAATGCCAAACGGGTGCTGAATCGCGCGTGGGCTCTGCTGGAGGAATAAGGCGAGGAAAGGACAACTGCAATGAAAATAGTCATTTTGGACGGATACACGGAAAATCCCGGCGATCTGAGCTGGGAGGGCTTTGAGCAGTTGGGAGAGCTGACGGTTTACGATCGCACCTCCCTGACGGACATCGGCGAAATCAATGCACGCATCGGTGACGCGGAAATTGTCATCACCAACAAGACCCCCATTCGCAGGGAGACGCTGGACGCCTGCCCGGCCATCCGATACATCGGCGTGCTGGCCACCGGCTACAATGTGGTGGATGTTGAGGCTGCAAAGGACAAGGGCATCCCGGTCGCCAATATTCCGTCCTATGGAACGGAGGCGGTGGGGCAGTTCGCCATTGCCCTGCTGCTGGAAATTTGCCACCACATCGGCCACCACGACAAGGCGGTCAAGGAGGGGAGATGGGCGAGCAGCCCCGACTTCTGCTTCTGGGATTATCCGCTGATCGAACTGTCGGGCAAGACCATGGGCATCATCGGCTTTGGCCGCATTGGCCAGGTGACAGGCCGGATTGCCAAGGCTATGGGCATGGAGGTCATCGCCTATGACGAGTATCCCAACGATTCCGGCAGGGAGATTGCACGGTATGTCTCGCTGGATGAACTCCTTGCCGAATCCCACGTGATTTCCCTTCACTGTCCGCTGTTTCCCTCCACCGAGGGGATTGTCAACAAGGACAGCATCGCGAAGATGAAGGACGGCGTCATTGTTCTCAACAACTCCCGGGGCCCGCTGATTGTGGAGCAGGATTTGGCGGATGCCCTGAACAGCGGCAAGGTATACGCGGCGGGGCTGGATGTGGCCTCGGCGGAGCCTGTCCGGGGCGACAACCCGCTGCTGACGGCGAAAAACTGCATCATTACCCCGCACATTTCCTGGGCGCCGAAGGAAAGCCGTCAGCGGCTGATGGACATCGCCGTGGACAATTTGCGGCAGTATTTAAGCGGCTCGCCGGTTAATATCGTCAACGCGTAACAGCAACGAATGCTCTGTACACCAAAAAGTCGCCTCAGGGCGGCTTTTTGTGTGTGTACATTGCTTATTTGAGAGCAACAGGGCAGGGAAAAGCGGCGCGGCAAGAATCAGCAGATTGGCGAGAAGCCCGGATTTGATTTTGCATCGGATGCCTCTGAAAGCGCGGGGAACCCCGGTTGCTCCTTTTCACTAACTTTTTTCAATTCCACCCCCGCCGGTGAAGGAGGAGATGCCCTGAATTTCCATCTTTTGGAACATCCGCCGCCGCCATAAAATACCCCGGCAGTCAGCCGGATAATTGGAGGATCTGGCGGTGTGGCAGCCTGCAATGGATTTCCGAAATTGGAAACAATTTTCCTGAAAACACCATGGCGGTTTGAACAGAAAATTGCCGAAAAGTGGCTGTTTTGTATGAGGGGAAAAGGAATTGTAAACAATGGATACAAAGGGCATATGCTTTTGCCTGAATGCGTCCGTTTTGGGCGGTGAGAGACCGTGCGAAATTTGCGCAAGCTTTGCAGATGTTGTTAAAATCGGTTGAGTTTTTTCGCGTTTGGTGGTATATTGGAGTAGAAGCGTATAGATTACCGGGAAACGGAGTGGCTCTACTATGAATAACGTATTTATGTCCGAACAGACACACAATATATTCACGTGGGAAAATCTTGGCGATATCAAACAGGGACGCGGCAATCTGGGAGAGGAAATGCCTGTTTTGGTGTACCGGCTGATGCAGTATACCATGTTGGATGTATTGTCCAAGGCGTATGGCTCCGACACGGCCAATGTGCATTTTCGGGCGGCCGGGTACCTGGCCGGCACCGAGTTCGCCAAGAATACCCTGCAGCTGGATGTGGATTTCGACACCTTTGTATCGGGGCTGCAGGACGCGCTGAAATCGATGAAAATCGGGATTTTGCGCATGGAAGCCTTTGATGCGGAAACCGGCGCGCTGACCCTGACTGTAGGCGAGGATTTGGACTGCAGCGGGCTGCCTGTCACCAACGAGACGGTTTGTATGTATGACGAGGGATTTATTTCCGGGATTTTGGAAGCGTATACCGGCAAAAAGTATGATGTGAAGGAAGTGGATTGCTGGGCCAATGGCGACAGGGTATGTCGCTTTACCGGCAATGTGACGGAATGAGCGTCATCGACCGGGATTGCAGCGATTCCATCCATTGGGCAAAGCCGATGGGGAATTGCATGAGGCAATGGCCGGAGCGAAATCGGCAGGGATATGCCGTGTCGCCTTCGGAATTGCTGTAGGAGGGTCTTTGTTGGCTTCAACTGCGGATTTACTGTTCAATTACCTGCGGGATATCATCTATCAGCCGGACAAGGCTCAGCTGAATATTGCGGACTTGGACGACGAATATAAGCGGGTCGGGGAGGGGCTTGTGTTTCTGGAGCAGCAGCTGCGGGAACAACGGCTCTTTGCTCGCGCGCTGTCCAACGGCGATTTGAGCGCCGATTTGCCGTCCCGCGGGAATGAGCTGGCGGCGCCTCTCAAGTCCCTGCATGCCAGTCTGCGGCATTTGACATGGCAAACACAGCAGGTGGCCGACGGGGATTATCGCCAGAAGGTCGATTTTATGGGGGAATTCTCCGACGCCTTCAACCGGATGATCGAGCAGCTGGATTCTCGTCAGGTGGCGCTGGAGACGGAGATTGCGCTGAGTCGGGACAAAAGCAAGGCGCTGGAGCGAAGCAACAAGCTGCTTTCCAAGATTACGGCGGGCATTCCCCAGTGCATCGCAGTGCTCAGCGACGACACCGGCAAGCTGCTGTTTACAAACCCTGCCGCACAAATGCTGCTGGACGGGGATGATACGGCGTTGCCCGCTTTGATGGCGCGGCGGAAATCGGAGCAGTCGGAATCGGATGAAATTGCGGCGGTTACCGACGGGGAAACGGTCTTTTACTCGGTCAGCTCCTATGCGGTGCATTGGTCCGGCAAGGACGCCACCGCCTTTGTGCTGCGGGACATCAGCGCGGACAAGCGGTATATGACCGAACTGGAGCACCACGCCACTGTGGACAGCCTGACCGGCGCGATGAACCGCTATGCCGGCATGAATGTGCTGTACCAATGGATGCAGGCGGAGCGAAAATTTGTGTTGGGCTTTGCCGATTTGGATAACCTGAAATATGTAAACGACCAGCTGGGCCATTCGGAGGGGGATTTGTACATCATCCGGGTGGCAAGGGTGCTGGCCGGATTTTCGCCTGCGGCGGTGGTGAGTCGGATTGGCGGCGATGAGTTTATGATACTGGTGCCCGACATCGAGGAAAAGCAGGCGCTGGAGCGGCTGGCTGAACTGCGCACCGAGGTGATAGAGGGCATTGCGGCGGATGGCTGCCGGTATTCCGGCAGCATCAGCTATGGCGTGGCACAGAATGCGCCGGGGCTGGAGCCCAGCGAGCTGCTTGGAATCGCCGATGAGAGAATGTATCGCTTTAAGCGGCAGAGCAAGCTGCTGGCACGCCAACAGCTGGAGAATACCTCCTTCCCCGGCAAATGACCCGGCAAAAGCAGACGCGGATGCAGCCTATGAAGCGCTGCATCCGCGTTTCTGCGATGGCAAACCTCGTTTTGCGATGATAAACCTCTCCGTGCTTGGGTGAAGGGGAATGCCATACACCCCAAGGAACAGACATCAAACTCCCTTCGGTTCAAAAAAACCTGACCACTCCGCAGTACCTCAAATGAGGAATCGCGGAGCGGTCAGGTTTTCTTTGCTTCTTTCTTTTTTCCAAAAGAAAGAAGGGTCTTATCGTACCCCGTGGATGAGCATCTGGCCCATGGGGTCGGGCAGGACGAGGCTGGTGCTTACCAGGCGCTCAAACTCGCTGTGGAGCTCGTCGTAGTTGTGGAGAATGGCCACAAAGGCGTCGACGATTTCCGGCTCGAACTGGGTGCCGGCACCTCGCTTTAGCTGTTTGACTGCCTCGTCCAGCTGCATTTTGAAGCGGTAGGTGCGGTCGGAGGTCATGGCGTCAAAGGCGTCGGCCACGGAGATGATTTTGGCGAGGAAGGGGATGGCGTCGCCCGTGAGCCCCTCGGGGTAGCCGGTGCCGTCCAGCCGCTCGTGGTGGCACTTGACCAAGGGGACGATGTCCTGGAACATGGAGACGGCGGACAAAATGTGAGCGCCCTTGAGGGGATGCTTTTTTATCTCCTCATACTCCTCCCGGTTCAGGCTTTCGGTTTTGAGGAGGATGTCGTCGGCGGTGCCGATTTTGCCGATGTCGTGAAACAGGCTGCCGATGCGCAGGGTCTCCAGTTCCTCATCGGACAAGCCCAGCTGCTCGCCGATTTTGACCGCGTAGAAGGAGACGCGATCCGAGTGGCCCCGGGTGTAGACATCCTTGGTGTCGACAACGATGCGCAGGGCCTCGATGGTGTCCATATACCGGCGACGGAGCAGGTCGTAGGTTTTGCTGAGCTCGGCGTTTTTGGTGTTTATCATGGAGTGGAGGAAGGCGTTGTTGAGGGAGGCGGAGGCCTGGTTGGCGTAGATTTCGATGAGTTCCCGGCCGTCCTCGATGTCGCCGCCCTGAAATTCCACGTACAGCACACCGATGTTGCCGCCGTTTTCCCGGCCCAGAGGCAGGATAAGGCCGCTTTCCATCCGGACATTCTGGTGCATGGTGCGGGCGGTTCCGATTTGCTCCAGCAGCTCGGGGCTGAGCATATCCATAAAATCACCGATTTCGGAGGCGTACCGCCCAATGCCCCGAAAGATGCTCTTTCGGGCCTGGCCCTCGCCGCTTCGCAGGTCATCGATGATGATAAATGCACTGTTGCTGTTGATAAAGGGCAGAAGCTCCACCAGAATTTCCTCCAGGATATTGCCGATGGGCTGCAGCTGGTATATCTTGGGGACAGATTGCAGAATTTTGTTGAGGCCGTCCTTAAACTTGCGAATGGTATTCATTTGGGAAATGGATTTGATGCCGGACTCCACCAGCAGAACCAGCTGGTCAAACCGGTCGCTTTTTTCGCAGTAGCCCTGAATGTCCAGGGTTTTGATGGTCTCCAGGGGCGGGGCCAAATCCTTGTAGCCGGTCAGCAGCAGGATGTAGAGCTCCCGGTCAAACTCCCGGATGCGCTCCACCACCTGATCTCCGTGGATGGGGGACATCATATAGTCCAGAATCAACAGATCAAAATGCTCGGTGCGGACTCGCTCCACCGCCTCCAGCGGATCCGTGGTGCCGATAATGGCATACCCGAACCGTTTGAATACGACCGACAGAGAATCGATGACGCCGATTTCGTCATCCACCGCCAAAATCCTGTATTTGGGCTTTGGCTCAACAGAAACTCTACGCATTGTCTCACTCCTTCTCGCAACCTTGAACGAATCGAAAGGCCCCCGCCGGGGACGATTCATTTCTGACGATGCGGGTTGCGCCGCACACCATTTCATGCAAATCCACGGGATAATCGTGCAACCGGAGATTCGCATCAGTACGAGCATATTGATACATTGGCAGATTTGCCATTAATCAAAGCAGAAAAGCGGAGGCTGTGTGGCTGGGTCAGTTGGCGGACAGCTCCATGGCTACCGGCTGCCTGGGCAGTTCGATGGTGAAGCAGGTGCCTGTTCCCGGCTGGGACGCGACGGACATCTGGCCGTTGAAAATCCCCTTGATTGTGGAATGGGAGAGGTACAGGCCCAGGCCTGTGCCCATCTTCCCCTTGGTGGTGACCATTTCCCGAAACAGCCGGGACTGGATTTCCGGGGCGATGCCCTTGGCGTAGTCAGTCAGGCTGAGAGTCAGCTTTTCGTCGTCCCCCCGGATGCACAGGTCGATGAACCCGTTTTCCCCCTCATAGGCGTGGACGGCGTTGATGATGAGGTTGTCGAAAATCTGGACAAGGCTGTTGACGTTGCCGCTGATTTCGGTGTCTCGCCCCACCTGGATGTCAGTTCGCAGGATGCAGTGGTTCTGCTTGAGCTCGTGCTTCATCAGCAGCTCCACCCGCTTGATAAATTCGTCAATGGAAAAGTGGTCGTCCTGAACGGTGTTGTGCTGGACGGCCTGACCCTTGACGGTGGAAATCATGTCGGAGATGTAGGAGCAGTGGTTTTTGATGCGATCCAGCCAGTCCAGCATCTCGGAGGCGATTTCGTGGTGATCCTCCACGGTGACCTCGTCATCCTCCACGGATTCGTCGTATTCCCGGGCCAGATCCCGGAGAGCCTCGACGCCGCCGGAGATGGAGAGGATAGGGGTTTTCAGGTTGTGGGCGATTCCGCCCACCATCTGCCCCAGAGAGGCCAGCCGCTCCCGCTCTATCATAATGGCCTGGGTTTCCTTGATGGTTTCCAGATCCCGCTTGGCCTGGGTGATGTCCTTGAGCAATAGAATGCCGCCTACATGGAGGTTGTTCTGGAATACGGGGGTGATCTCCACATCAAAGTGGCGGCGATCCTCGCTGCCGATGGAGTGGCTTTCGATGGAGAAGGTGCACCGCTCTTCAACAGATTGGGCGTAGAGCCGGCTGAAAATGCCGTAGAAGCCGGGGGGGAAGGATTCCGCAAAGAAATCCTCCAGGGGGGCCTCGGCGGGGGGCTCGGTGAGGCCGGGCAGCAGGCGGAACACCGCCTTGTTGCAGCCGACAATCCGGTTTTGGCCGTCGATGACAAGGTAGCCGTCGGATATCAGGTCGACAACATGCTGCACGGCAATGGGGACGACGGTGAGGAAGTCGTACTTTTGCAGCGCCACGGCAAAGCAGAAGGTGGTGATGGTGAACATGGAGGAGTTGATGCTGAAGCTGAGGTCGAACAGGGCGAAGGAATACAGGATATTGGCGGTGAGAGGCGCCAGAATTCCGATGCAGATGAGGGCGGACTGGGTGGAAAAAATCCCGGAGTTCCGCACAGAAAACGCGACCAGATAGGCAATGCCTACCAAAATGCAGCCGTAGGAGTACACCGAGTGGAAATAGTAATATCTGCCGTAGACAGCCTCGGAGGAGTAGAGGGAAAATCGCTGGAAAAACAGGTGGTGGTAGTCGTTGGTGCAGATGACAATCATGCTGGTGACGGGGATGACAAGAAACGCCGCGTAGGCGGGGGTAAGCTGAAAATCCGGCTGGCTGAGTATTTTGCCCAGATACAGGATGGCGATGGGGATGAAAAATATCCCGAAATAGCACATGTAGATGAAGAGCATATGGGTGCGGCCGGTGGCGAGCCGGGTGTAGTATTCCAGCAGGGTGCCGATGTTCCAGATTACCATTATGGCGATGAGGGCGAGAAAGGCATGCCCCAGCCGGTACCCCCGGCTGCGTTTGTTTGTTACCCAGGCAAGCCACAGGCAGGAGACCAGGGACAGATGGGTGAGAACAAGTGAGGTCAGTTCAGCAATGTGCACGGCAATCCCTCGTTTCCATAAGCGTATCAGTTGCGGGTGAGCGTCCCGGCGGGGTGGGCCATGTGGGCCGGAATCGCCAGCAGCAGGGCGGCCAGCTCGTCCGGGTGGGTGTGGGGGAAATAGTGGCCGGCGTCCGGGAGAATTTCCCGCCGGCCCTCCTCCCCAAACTGTTCCCAGCCCGGTCGGCGGGCGATGCCTCGGGTCATTTTATCGGCGGCGCCCAGTATGGTGTGGATGGGCGTGAACAGGGGCTGGGTCTGTTCCCGGGTAAACCGGTGGAGGTAGCGGAAATATTCCCGCACATCGTGGCGGAATGCCCGGAGAAAGGCTTCGGGCCGGGGGATGTCGGTGTGGAGGCCCAGAGACTGGAGGTAGCGGGTCAGGGCCTTGTCGCCGACAAAGCGCCAGGGGTCGAAGCCGGGCCCGTACATCCCCGGCAGGACAGGGGGGAGGATGCCCCCCAGAATCAGGGCGTCGGGGCTGTGGCCCGCCAGCTCCAGCAGGCGGGTCAGCTCGATGCCCAAAGCACTGCCCACACAGTGGGCGTACAGCACGATGCGCCCTCCCATGTGCTCGCCGATTTCCTGCAGAGCCAGGGCCGCCACATCCCGTACGGGGAGCATGCGTCCGCTGTCCGCGCCGAAATCGTGGCCGGGCAGGCTGAGGGAAAAGACGGCGGCCTCCGGATGCAGGCTGACAATGGCGGCCGCCAGATCCCGGTAGATGTAGGCCCCGCCGCCGCCGTAGGGGCAGAGGAGATAGGCGGTGTCGGCGCCGCTGTCACCGGCCAGCCTGCGCAGCAAACCGCCGCCGGGACGCTCCTGGTAATGGCGGGCAAAATCCGCCAGAACCGGGTATTCGTACAGCTTGCTGACATTGACGGGAACCGGCATGCGGCAGACGGCGTCGATGGCGCTGATGGAGTCTCCGCCGGCCTGGAAAAAGTCGTCGGTTGCACCGAGATCCGGCTTGGCCAGCACCTCCCGCCAGACCCGCAGCACCAGCTCCTCCCGGGGGGTGCGGGGAGGGGCCGGGTCGGCGGATGCCGCCGGAGCAGGCTTCGGTGTGGCAGTGGGGGCGGGCAGACGGCGGATGTCGGCTTTTCCGTTGGGGGAGAGGGGGATGGCGTCCACCGGGACAAACCGGGCAGGCACCATGTAATCCGGCAGGTGCTGGGCCAGGAAGCCGCGCAGGGCATCCTCCTCCACATCCTCGGCGGCGACGTAGTATGCCGCCAGATACGGCTCGGAGCCGGCGGGGGAGTCGCTGTCCCGCTGTCGGCAGGCGACGACGGCCTCCCGGACGGCGGGGTGGGCTTCCAGCCGGTGGCGGATTTCCCCCAGTTCAATGCGGAAGCCGCGAATCTTGACCTGAAAATCCAGCCGGCCCAGGTATTCGATGTCGCCCCGGGGGAACCAGCGGGCCAGATCCCCGGTTTTGTACAGCTTTTCACCGGGCTCCAGGGGACTGTCTACAAACCGCTCCGCCGTCAACTCGGGCCGGTTCAGGTACCCCCGGGCCAGCCCGACGCCGCCGATGTACAGTTCACCCGGGATGCCCACGGGCTGCAGGTTGCCGTGGCCGTCCAGGATGTAGAGGCGGAGGTTGTCGATGGGCTTGCCGATGGGGACAAACCGGTGCCGGGTGCTGGGGGGACATTCGTAGTAGGAGACGTCGATGGCGGCCTCGGTGGGGCCGTATAGGTTGTGCAGCCGGGGGCCGGTTTCGCCCAGCAGCTGATAAAAGCGGTTGACATGGCGGGGGGTCAGGGCTTCGCCGCTGGCAAAGACGCGGCGCAGGGTTCGCACCCGGTCGGTCTGCTGCCGAGCGGCCAGGTAATCGAGGAAGCCCCCCAGCATGGACGGGACAAAGTGAAGGGTGGTGACGGCGTACCACTCAATGGCGTCTGCGAGCCGGTCGGGGAATTTTTCCTCCTCCGGCGGCAAAAACACAAGGGGTACACCGGCGTAAAACCACCAGACCAGCTCCCACACCGACACATCGAAGGTGTAGGTGGTCTTTTGCAGGATGACGTCGTCGGGGGAAAGGGGGTATTGCCGATTCATCCAGTGGATGCGGTTGACAAGGGCGCGGTGCTCCACCATGACGCCCTTGGGATTGCCAGTGGAGCCGGAGGTGTAAATGATGTAGGCCAGATCCTCCGGGTGGGGCAAATCGGCGGGCAGGGGGCCGGAGGCGGGGAAGGGACTGGCCAGATCCAGCCAGCTGCCGGTATAGTCCGCCGGCTGCTCCAGGCCCGGCTGGCAGAGAACGGCGGCGGCGGCGCTGTCCTGCAGCAGGTAGGCGATTCGCTCCCGGGGGTAGCGGGGGTCAATGGGGAGGTAGCAGGCCCCGCACTTCCACGCGGCCAGAATGGCGGCCATCATGTCGGGGCCGCGCTGCACCAGCAGGGCGACGATGTCACCCCGGCCCACGCCGGAGGCGGCAAGGCCCCGGGCAATGGCGTCGGCGCGGTCACTCAGCTGCCGGTAGGAAAGGCGCCTGTCCGCAAAGAGGATGGCGTCGGTATTCGGGGACAGGGCGGCCCGCCGGATGAAAAAGTCCAGCATGGTGCGCTCCCGGGGGAAGTCGGCCCCAGTGTGGTTGAAATCGCCCAGAATCTGCTTCCGCTCCGGCTCCGATATCATGTGAATGGCCTTGATGGGCTTGTGGGGGGAATCGAGGGAGTGCCACAGCAGCCGGATGTAGTGGTCGTGGAGGGCCTCGATGTCCTTGGTGTGGAAGAGGGCCTCCAGATAATCGTAGTTGAGGACGATGACGCCGTCGCCGTCCCGGTCGTTGATGTGGATGGATAGGGATTCGTTTTGGTGGCCGCAGAAATGCCACCGGGACTGGAGGTTTTCCGAGTCCTCGCTGCGCTCAAACCGGGCGTTTTGGTAGGAGAAAACCACGTCGTACAGCCGCTCCACATCGCCGAACCGGCTGCGCACATCCCGCAGGATATCGTCGAGGGGGTAGCGCTGGCGGCGCAGCAGCTGCATCCACACGGCGGTGAGGGCCCGGGAGAAATCAGAGTAGGATTCCTCGCCGTCCACCTGGATGCGGAAGGGGATGGTGGAGATAAACATGCCGATGGCGGCCTTGGCCTTGGCGCTGTTCCGGTTTAGCACCGGCACACCCAGCACAATGTCCTGCTTGCCGGTGGCGCGGTACAGGTACATGACAAAGGCGCCGATGAAGATGGAAAAGACCGAGGCCCCGCTGAGAGCGGCGTGCTCGCGGATTTTTTCGCAGAGCCGCCGGGGCAGAAGGAAGCTTTTTCGGGCGGCCTGTGTGCCGATGTCCCGGCTCAGCCGAGGCTTGACGACGGCGGCGTCCGGCAGGGTCTCAAACTGCTCCCGCCAGAAGGCAGCGTCCCGCCGGTACCGGTCTGAGGCCAGGTAGGTCTCCTCCTCCCGCAAATACTGCAGGTAGGAGGGGCGGGGCTCGGTGTCGGAATTTCCGCCCCGCAGCAGCAGATAGTACCGCATGATTTCGTTGCCCACCAGGGTCAGGCTCCAGGCGTCGCTGATGATGTGGTGCAGGATGACAAGGTACCCGCAGGTGGCCGCATCAATTTGCAGCATGGTAAACCGGAACAGGGGGACGTCCTCCCCAAAGAAGGGGGTGAGGGTTTCCTGCCTGTCCCATTCGTACAGGGCGTCGGGAGGGGCCAGGGAGAAATCCCGCACCTCGAAGGACTGCCAGGTGTAATCCGCCACATATTGGTGGGGGACGCCGCCGACGGAGTGAAGGCGGATGCGCAGGGAGTCGTTGTTGCGGATGAGGAGATTGATGGCCTGCTCCAGAAGAGGGAAGTCGATGGGGGCCTTTAGCCGCATGGTGGCGGATATGTTCCCGATGCTGGTGCCGGGATAAAACTGCTCTGTGTACCAGATGCTTTTCTGGGGTACAGACAGCGGGTAGACGGTGTCGTTGGGATAAGAAGGGGGCATTCTCTGTATGTCTCCTTTGCGTATGCACAGATTACAAGCTATGAAAAAGCCGGCTTCGTGTGCGCGAAGAGGGTAAGCCAGAATCGGGAGAGGGCGGTCAGTGCACGGGGTGGGGCTCCTGCATTTCTATGGCGGACTCTGTGCCCGCCAGCAGGTTGAACCATTTGACGGAGGCGATGTAGTGGCCGTAAATCTGCTGGCAGCTTAGATTGTACTGCCGGGCAAACACGGCAACCTCGTCCCAGTTGGCGTATTCGTACTGGGAGAAAAACTCGATGAGGGCGGAGTAGGGCCCGCTGGAGGTCAGCAGGGACTGGCGGATGTTGTCGGACAGGGACAGCTGATCCAGCAGGATATCCCGGGAGGTGTCCATGGCGATGTGGAGCAGGGAGAACATGCCGCTTAAAAAGGCCTGGTTGGGATCCCAGCGGGGGCGCAGATCCTCTGCCAGCAGCTCGGCAAATCGGGCGCGAATCAGGGACATGCGCACAATTTCCATGGGCTTGTCCGACATCAGGCCCCGCATGGCTAGCAGGGCTATCCACTTTTTCAGGCTTTCCTCGCCCAGGTAGGCCACCGCCATGGAAACGGACGAGATGCGGTTGCGCAGCCCGACGGCGGCGGAGTTAAGCAGCCGCAGCAGCTTGTAGGTGAGGGCCATGTCGGCGGATACAATCTCGGATATCTCCTTGAAATTTACGGCGGCCCCGCCGCTGGCCAGGGCGAGCAGCCGGAAGTAGTTCAGCTTCAGGGGGTCGATGTCCTTGCCGGTGCGCACCACAACGGGGCTGCCAAAAAATTGTCCCTGGTACAGCTGGAACCCGGCCCGCACGGCCAGGGTATGTATCTGCTGCGAGTCGACGCCGACAGCGATGAACTGCTTGTCCGAATGCAGGCGGATGAGAGGGGCGGCCTGGGAGAGGGAATCGGCGGTGACCCGTACGTAATCCGCCAGCCGCAGCATATCGGCGGACAGCCCCGCCGTGTACTGTACGGAGAGCAAAAACCCCATGGCCCGGAGATCCCGGAAGGCGGACAGCTCCATGGCGGTGCAGCGCTCCGGCAGCTGAACGATAAACCGCTCGGCCGGCAGCTGCTGGGAGATGGCGGGGTTGCCCAGCTGGTGGCTGTAGTGGATGAAATACCGGTAGCCGGAATCCAAATCGCCCGGCTCCAGCGCCTCGATGGCCCGGTTAAACTCCAGCATGTTGAGGTTGATGGTGCGGTCGTCCCCGGCGGAGAGGGTGTTGTCGGTCAGCTCGTACCCGTATGTATGGCTGGCGGTGGACAGCACCGGGCGGATGTTGATGAAGTAATCGGTGAATTTCCGGGCGGTGTCGTACCATTCCTCAAAGATCACCATCCGGTTGCGGCCCTCGTCCTTTGCCTTGTACAGGGCGATGTCGGCCTTGCGCAGCAGCTCGGTGAGGGTTTCGCCGTGGGCGGGGGCGTAGGACACCCCCATGCTGATGGTGCACTCCAACTCGATATTGGGCATGGTGTAGGAATAGAAGGCGTTCTGGAAGAGGCCTTCGCAGTACCGGCGCATGTCCGCCTCGGCGGGGTAGCGGGATTTGTCCAGGGACAGAAAGAACGCGAATTCGTCGCCGCCCAGCCGGTACAGGTGACCCTTGAATTCCGGGTTTGCCTGCAAATGCTGGGCCAGACGCTTCAGCAGCACATTGCCGGTGCTGTGACCGTATGTGTCGTTGACCAGCTTGAAATAGTCCATATCAAACATGGCCACGGCTCGGTATACTCCATCACCGCTGGATTTCAGGGATTGGGCGAAGTCTGTTTTCAGCTTTTCCCGGTTGGGCAGCCCGGTGAGGGAATCCATATAGGCAAGCTGGTACAGCTTTTGGGCGTTGGACTGGTCGGCGTCGGCGCTGTGAAGGGCCATCAGCACGGCGGGCTTGCCGTCCATCCAGTCGACGGAGGCGGTCTCCACCGTGTACCAGTGCCCGTCGCGGGCCTCCAGATAGGGGGAGCCGGGGCCGGTTTGGCAGTCGTCGGCGTTGTTGGGGCAAAAGGCGCACAGGCCGGGCATCTGCTTTTCCACCAGGGTCTGGCAGCAGCGCAGGGCATCCGGCTGCTGAAAGGCCTTGCGGGCGGCGGCGTTGCTGTGCAACACCTCACACTTTCCTTCGCGCACAATAACCAAACGGCTACCCAGCGCGTCCAGCAGTCCCTCCATAAAGGAACCGGGTTCTATGGGTTTATTGCGAGCAAACAGCACAGACATGCCCCCCTAACTGAAATTGTAGACGCAAATTGGTCATATAAAAATGGACTGTGTAACCGGAAAAAGGATAGGCAATGAATTTGCTGTGACGCAAATGACTTCATTCCCATTATATAACAGCCGCAAAAAGAAAAAAAGCAAAAAGAATTAGCAAAATTTGGCATTAGGTGAGGGAGATGGCGACTTAACCTACGAAATTAGTCTGCTTTTATAAAGTGTACACAGAATTCGAAATTATTGCAATAGGCTTAAAAATATATTTAAATTATTTTTATTTTCCGTCTAATATTCCAGTTTTTCATGGAAATTTCATATTTGGTCACACAAAAAGTCTCTAATATACATAATCTGGTAAGGAATGGGGCGTTTGCTGTGGATACCCGCCAATTGGTGTGCCCCGATTGTGCAAAAGCAACAAAACAGGGAGCCGACGAGCGGCTCCCTGTTTGCGGGATGTTCATATTGTGTTTTCATTATGAACCGAAAGGATCCAGGTTGCCGCCTCTTGCAGGACTTGTCATCTTGATACCAATGCGCCGTTTCGGCGCATTGGGCGAGCCCCGGGGAGGTTCATTATGAACCGAAAGGGTTTGATACTCCGCCCCTTGGGGCGTTCATTATTCCCCTTTCGCCCCGAGGGCGGTATCGTAATCTTGATACCCCGGGGCTTGCCATTTGGACGGGCAAGCCCTGAACCCGCGTTTTATCCGCCGGCCATCAGCTTGGTTTTGTAGGCGCCGGGGGTGATGCCCTCGTACCGGCGGAAGGCCCGTACCAGGGCGAGGCTGTTGGAATATCCCACCGCCTCCGACGCATCCTTTACGTTGAGATCCTGCTCCAGCATGACCCGCTTTGCCTCTTCTATCCGCAGAAGGTGCAGATAATCCAGCACGCCGGTGCCGGTGATGGTCTTGAACCGCTTGGACAGCTGGGGCAGGCTGAGACCGAAGGCCTCGGCGATGCTGGAGGCGTTGACGCAGGGATCCCGGTAATGCTCGTGGATGTAGTCGAGGATCCGCTTGTCCTTGGCGCTCATATCCTTGTGCTTTTGCTCGTCGGAGAAGGCGAGAAGCCGGTCAAACAGGGTGTTGAACAGCTCGGTCAGCTCCGATGCGCTTTTGGTGAGGGAGAGGGTTTCGATGGGATCCATGTCGGCGAAAATCTGCTCGTTGATGCGGGGGCGAATTTCCTCGAAGGCGGAGATGGCGCCGTTCATCAGGGCAGACATGCGCAGCTTTGCCTGCTGCAGGGGGCAGTTCTCCTCCAAGAAAAACTCCTCGGCGATTTCGTTGATCAGCTTCTTGGCGTTGCGGTAATCCTCCACCCGCACGCAGTTGAGAAACGCCTGCTCCTTTACAATGATGCCGGCAAGGTCGCTGCTCTGGAAATCGGTGGCGGGCTTGTACAGCACCACCTGCTCCCGCAAATCCAGTATGGCGATGTATTCCATTACATCCCGGGCCTCGTTGTAGGCCACGGAAATCTCGCTGATGCCGCTTTGCAGGGTGCTGACGGCAATGGAGAGACGGCAGGACAAATCAGCCTGGATTTGCCGGTGCAGCCCGGCCATATCCCGGTGCAAAGCCACGGCAAACTGGGACAGGTCGGCGGTGCTGTCGGGCGGGTTGAGAAGGCAGGCGGCCATATTGTCGACGGTGACGCTGAACGCCTGGGTGCCGGCGGGGAGAAAGGCGTCCAGATGAGTGGTCAGGTAGGTGCGGAGCAAATCCGAGACCTGGATGTCCGCGTCGGTGGAGGGGTCGTCCAGGGGCTCGGTGCTTTCCCATTCCTCGGGGTTGAAGAGCAGCACGCAGAAATAGTCGGACACAAATTTAAGCCCGTATTTTTCCTCCATCACCGCCAAGTCGCATTTTGTCAGCACGGCTCCCTGCAGCAGGTTGATGAGCATGCTGGTTTGCAGGGTGCTGCGGTACAGCAGAATCCGGGTTTCCGAATCCAGCTTGTGGTTGTAAAGATTCTGAATGGCAGTCTCCAGACGGATGTATTCGTTGGGGGAGCCTTCCAGGGGCAGGCTGGGATCCTGCTCCACCATATCGGTCAGATTGCGCAGGGGGGAGTATTGCCGCTTGGCGAGAAAGCGGATGAGAACGGCTCCTCCGGCCAGGCAAAAAATCAGATATCCGATGATAACGGCCACAAAAATCTGAACCGATTGGGTAAACTCCGCCGAGGGGGACAAAAGCAGATAACTCCATCCCTCCACGCTGGAGTCCACGGCGGTGCAGATGGGTTCCCGCCCGAAAAGGGAAACCCACAGAGAATCGCCCTTCCCCGCCATCAGGCCGAGCCCCTCCTCGTAGGAGAGGGGGCGCTCCGAGGAGGAGGCGGCCTCATACATATGATCCAGCAAAATCATTTCGGGCACGTCGTCGATGCTGCCGCCGATGGTCTGGAAAAAGCGGTCGGCGTTGATGACCACCATCACAATGACATCGGCGGAGTTGTCCGGCTGGGAGGTGCTGTTCTTTTGCCGGTAGATGATTTTGGGGGAGCCGCCGGCCTCGTCCTGTTGGATGCGAAACTCCGCAATGCCGGGGAAGGCCACGTGATCCCACCAGTTTTCGAGAGGGCCGTTGGTTTCCGCGGCATACTGCCGGTTGAACTCATCCTTGTAGTATACATTTTGGCTGGACAGCACGGTGTGGCTGTTCAAAAACATGGTATAGACACCGTCGATGTACTGCTCGGTGCTGGCCTTGCGGATGATGTCGCTCTGCAGCTGCTTGAGAACCGAGATTTTGACGGGGGTAAAGCCGCCGGTGTAGTACATCAGATTGACGGTGGACGGATTGATCAGCAGGGAACGGCTGATGGAGCGAACCGTGTCCAGCTGGGTTTCGATGTTTCCCCTGGCCTGCAGGGCGGAGGCGCGACCCAGCTGGCGGGATTGCTCCCGCAGGGAGTTGAGGGACACACCAAAAACCGCGCAGCTGACAAGCACGGGAAGCATCAATATGATAAGGTAGGATAGGGTCATTGACCAAATGGCCCGCTTGGGCTGCTTATTTTTTCTCATATTCATTTTTTGCCGGCCTTCTTCCGAGCAAATTATATAGTATTTGCCTTTATTTTCTACCGTTTATTGTACCATAATTCTATAGAATGTCAAAGCGATCCGGATGTCCAAATCCAGGGCCGAGATGGGGCCGGCAGCCTGTATCGGGGCAAAATGGTTCGAAAATGATTATCGGCAAAAAAACGATATTGATCTGTTTACACAAAAACTGTATTATAATCATATAATAATTGATAATTTCCAACAGTTTTAACGCCGATGTCGTGTGTTTCAACCGTTTTTCTGCGCCCTACATTATATATAGGGGAAGGCATGTGTGGAAGCGAACGGCACGGAGTGTTGCGACCTATCAATTATTGTGGCATGCAGTGGCATATCGCTGGCAGCAGAGATATGCAAAGCTGAAACCAAGGGTCTGTACATTCCATTTCTGTCAACAGACTCTAACGAAACCAATTAGGAGGGCGTTACAATGAAAGCAAGCAAATTGCGCGTGATGGCATGTCTGCTCAGCAGCATGCTGGTTCTGTCCCTGGCCGCATGCGGCGGCGGTGGCACCCAGAGCACGGCCTCATCCTCCGGTGGGGCGGCCAGCAGCAAGCCGGCCTCCAGCGCGGCGGCGGCATCGTCCGAAGCACCCAAGGCCGAAGAGGGCGACGCTCCGCTGACGGAGATTACCCTGCCTATCGTGGACGAACCCATCACCGTGCGGTACTGGTACCCCATGTCCTCGTCCAACCTGGGCCAGATGAAGGACTACGGCGATTCGGAAGCCTACATCGAACTGGCAAAACGCACCAACATCAACGTCGAATGGATTCATCCTGTCGGCGGCACCGAGCTGGAAACCTTTAACCTGCTGTTTGCCTCCAGCGATATGCCTGACATTATGTTTACCTCCACCGAGGAAGGCAACAAGTACATGTACGCGTCCGGCCCGGAGGCCGCCGTTACCGACGGATACTTCCTGGATCTGACCGAGCTTGTTCCCATGTACGCGCCCAACTACAGCCGCCTTATCTCCGACCCCGCTGTGGGCAAGCACACCGTAACCGACAACAGCGTCCGCTGGGGCTTCAACCTGATTTATCAGGGCGTGCGCCAGGCGAACTTCGGCCCCGGCATCCGCCAGGACTTCCTGGACAAAGCGGGCCTGGATATTCCCGTGACCTACGACGACTGGTACGAAGTGCTGACAGCCTTCAAGGCAATGGGCGTGGAAGCTCCCATGTACATCAGCCCCGACGGCCTGTCTGTAACCAGCGAATTCCTTACCGGCTATGATGTGGGCAAGGCGTTCTATCAGGTAGACGGCAAGGTCAAATACGGCCCCGTTGAGGACAACTTCAACGAATATCTGGAAATGATGAAAAAATGGTACGCGGAAGGCCTCATCGACCAAAGCTTCTCCATCCGCGCCCTCTATATCCCCGACGACGACCTGATGCTCAACGACAAGGTCGGCAGCTGCGACACCTTCGCCACCTGGTGCGGCAAGGCCTATTATCCCAGCCGCGGCGCGGTGAACCCGGACTTCAACCTGGTGGGCGCTCCCATTCCCGTCAAGGAAGAGGGTCAGGTTACCCATCTGCGCAACCCCGACCTGAAGGTTCGCTCCACCGTTATGGTTATCAGCGCCAAAACCAAATATCCCACCGAGCTGGTACAGTGGTTTGACTACCAGTACAGCGAAGAGGGCGCGTTCCTGATGAGCTACGGCGTGCAGGAAGGCAAGGACGGCAGCTATTACATCGAGGACGGCGTTCCTTACTGGGGCACTCTGATCACCAAGAACCCCGACGGCCTGACCCAGAGTGAAGCCCGCACCAGGTTCAGTTCCTTTGTTCCCCTCAACGAGGACTACGGCCGCATTATGCGCGCCCGCACCCCCGAGCAGCTGGCAGCCCACAACATCTGGACCATCGAGACCAGTAAGGACGACTGGACCATCCCCAACTCCCTGACCATGTCCGCCGACGACAACAAGAAGCTGGCCGGCGTTATGGGCGACATCAACACCTATGTGCAGGAAACCGTAGTCAAGATGATTATGGGTACATCCAACACCTCCTTTGAAGAATTCCGCAAGCAGATCAACGCCATGGGCATTCAGGATGCGATTGACATTTACCAGGCTGCTATGGATCGCTTTGCAAATCGGTAATTCCCCTGCGCGACAGGATAATCCGGACTATGCTGTAACCGGATGAACCGCGGCAGGCGACTGCAACGAAGTCCGGCAGGGCGGGAATACTCCGCCCTGCCGTCTTTAAAAGATTGGAGGTACCCATTGATATGAAAGCGGTGCGGACGCGGCTGCAAAAGGAATGGCTGGAAAACAAGGCCGTTTATGTCATGATTCTGCCTGTGCTTATCTATTATTTCATCTTTCACTACATGCCTATGGGCGGCATTCTCATGGCGTTTCAGGACTATTCACCCAATCTGGGATACTTTGGCAGCAAATGGGTGGGACTGGAGCACTTCAAGTCCTTTTTCACCAGCTATTATTTTCAAAGGCTGCTGGTCAACACATTGATGATCAGCGTCAAGGATATTATTATATCCTTCCCTATGTCGATTATCTTTGCGCTCCTGCTCAATGAGGTTCGCAGCAAGGCGTTCCGAAAGGGCGTTCAGACAGTTTCGTATTTGCCTTACTTCATTTCCATGGTTGTTGTGTGCGGCCTTGTTCGGGACTTTACCGAGGCCGGCGGCTTTATCAGCAACATGTTCGCCGCTATGGGCGGCCCCCAGGACGGTCTGCTGGGCAATCCCGGCTACTTCCAGGGGATCCTGATTGGCTCCAACGTGTGGCAGTCTCTGGGCTATAACAGCATCATCTACATATCGGCGCTCAGCGCCATCGACCAGGAGTTGTATGAAGCGGCCCGCATCGACGGTGCCGGCCGGTGGAAGCAAACCCTGTATGTGACGCTTCCCGGCATTGCCTCCACCATTATAATCATGCTCATTCTGCGTGTCGGCAACCTGATGACCGTCAACTACCAGAAGATCATCCTTCTGTACAGCCCCGCCACCTACGAGACGGGCGACGTCATCTCCACCTTTGTATATCGGAAGGGTCTGCTGGACAGCAGCTACAGCTACGCGACAGCAGTGGGACTGTTTAACTCGGTTATCAATCTGGTTATTCTGTGTGTCACCAACTGGCTGAGCCGGAAGTATTCCGAGACAAGTCTGTGGTAAAGGGGGGATCGATATGACGAAGCGAACAAACGGTGAAAAAGTATTTGCTGTATTCAATACCTGTATCTTGTTGGGACTGGCACTGGTGTTTATCGTGCCGATCATTCACGTAGTGTTTGCCTCCATCAGCGATCCGCTGCTGCTGTCGGCCAACAAGGGCCTGATTACATGGCCCCTGGGCAAGCCTACTCTGGAGGGCTACCGGCTGGTATTCCTCAACAATGTCATCATTAAGGCATATGGCAACACCATTTTGTATGTGGTTTCCGCCACGGCCATCGGCGTGATGCTCAGCTGCTTTGCGGCATACGCCCTGTCCCGGAAAAAGTTTATGGTAAAGGGCTTTGTCACCTTTGTCATCACCTTTACCATGCTCTTCAACGGCGGTTTGATTCCCACTTACATGGTGGTTCGCAACCTGAATATGCTGGATACCCGGTGGGCGATTATCCTGCCCAACTGCGTATCGGTGTTCAACATCATGATTATGCGCACCTCCTTCAACTCCATCCCCGATGGCCTGGAGGAAGCGGCTCGCATTGACGGGGCCGGTCACTGGCGGGTGCTGTTCGCCATTATCCTGCCGGTTTCCAAGGCGATTATCGCGGTGGTAGTGCTCTTCTACGCCGTGCAGCATTGGAATTCCTGGTTCCACACCGCTATTTATGTAACAAATCGCGATTACTATCCCTTGCAGATTATCCTGCGGGAAATTGTCATAGCCAACAGTACCTCGTCGCTGGATGCCTCCGGTGAACCGGGAGAGCTAAATCTATCGAGAATGTTGGTCAAGTATGCTGTTATCATGGTTTCCATTGTCCCCATGTTCGCCCTGTATCCCTTCATCCAGAAGTATTTTGTAACAGGCGTCATGATTGGCTCCATCAAGGGATAATCCCATTTTATGCAGACAGCCCTGCCGGCAGCGGGGTTAATGCGAGGCGTCTTTTCGATGCTTCGCGTGAGTGTTTGAATCATCGTACATGGCAAACACAGCGCCTGTCATCCGACAGGCGCTGTGTTTGCGTTGGAAAGCGGCAGCAACCGCGAAGGGATTGCGGGATTCCCAAGGGGGAAGGGCACATTGTGCCGCAAGCGTTAAATGCAGCTTACAGGAATGCCTTCCCCAGCGCATCCGCCGACAGAATGGCGGCGTAGACGTCCTCCGCTGTCACCGCGAAGGGGAGATTGCCCATGGTATCGGTTTCGGCACAGGCCAGCGTTGCCACCTCCATAAGGCGGGCAGGGTCTATTTTGTCGACGCCCAGTTGACCCAGGGTGACCGGCAAATCGATTTCCCGGCAGAAATGCAGCACGGTCTCGATGTCGTCAGTGGCGTTTTCCAGCACCAGCTGCACCAATGTGCCGAAGGCGACCTTTTCGCCGTGATACATGGCGTGGGTTTCCTCCAGGGCAGTCAGGCCATTGTGGATGGCGTGGGCGCCGGCAAGGCCCGCGCTCTCAAAGCCGAGGCCACTCAACAGGGTGTTGGCCTCGATGACAGCCTCGACGGCCTTGGTGCAGACCGTTTGCTCCACGGCCAGCTTGGCGGCAAAGCCATTTTCCAGCAGGGTGTTGTAGCACAGCTCCGCCAGTGCTGCCGCGGCCAGGGTTGCCTTTCCGCCTACACAGTTGCCGGAGTCGGAGCGCACACAGGCCCGCGCCTCAAAATAGGTAGCCAGCGCATCCCCCATACCGGCAACCAGCAGCCGAACAGGGGCCGAGGCCACAATCTCCGTATCCACCAGAACAAGGTTGGGGCTGGAGGGAAGGAACAAATACTCCTGGAACGCCCCTTCCTCTGTGTAAATGACGGAGAGGGCGCTGCAGGGGGCGTCTGTGGAGGCGATGGTGGGCACGATGACAACCGGGACACCATGATAATGGGCGACGGCCTTGGCGGTATCCAGAATTTTGCCGCCGCCAATGCCGATGACAACCTGGCAGCCCGACGCCTTGTACAGCTTGCCCAGGCGGTCGATTTCCCCTTTGCTGCATTCCCCGTTAAAAATAGCGTACTCCACCGTACAGCCGGCAGCGGCGGCACTGCGGGCGACAGCTTGTTCTACCCGGCCTTTTCCGCTTTTGCTTACCAGCACAAACAGAGATTTCCCCAGCTTTCCGGCATGGGTGCACAAGTCCTCCAAGGCGTTTTTACCCTGGATATATCGGCCCGGGCTGGCGATGATGCTTTGCATGACGATTCCTTCTTTCCATCAATATAGAGAACAGGGTTAGATCAGCTGAGTAAAAGATTCAACCGCCGGGGGAGTGACACAAAGAGCGGCCAACTGAGGAACCAGCCTGCCGAAATGCTCGGACGCGGAATGGACATCCAGGGCTTCCTGGCTCTCCCATGCCTCCAATATGACCAGCACAGATTCATTTTGGGCAGCCTGGGCCAAATCGTAATGCACGCAGCCCTCTTCCTTTCGGGTCAGGGCGATGAGTTCCTTTGCCACGGTCAAGGCATTGTCCAGCTGATTGGGCTTCAAATTGAATGTAGCAACAACGCGGATCATTTTTCATACCTCCATGAATTTCATATGCTGCTGTGTGCGTGTAAAAATCAGGCGAACGGCATCGCTGCCATCCTCCTGATTGTAGCACCGGGATCCTGGATTGTCAATAATTTATCAATCCTTCAAATAGGCGATGATTCTTTGATGGGAGCGCATAAACGGGAAATACCAGGTGAAACTATTGATTGTGCAGAAATTTTGCCAACACTATTGACAAGCCCTCCCAAATGTAGTATAGTTATTAACGTTGCAAATGCGAAATATTGTCGGATTCACCCGCTGAAAAGCCCGGGTGCACGGCATATAAGCAGGTGCGTTTTTCGAAGAGAGAATCCATATTTGATCCGCTAGCTCAGTTGGCAGAGCACCTGACTTTTAATCAATTCCTCCGCGGAGACAATTTAATTTTGAACCATTAGCTCAGTTGGCAGAGCACCTGACTTTTAATCAGGCGCTTGCCGGGAAAGATAACATACATATGATCCGCTAGCTCAGTTGGCAGAGCACCTGACTTTTAATCAGGGTGTCCGGGGTTCGAATCCCCGGCGGATCACCAAATTATGTGATAGTGGTGCGATTTATTGGCGCTTTAGCCGAGTGAATCGCATCGCTGTTTTTTTATGGAAAGTATTCTCTGACTTTGCGCTCCGAACCACTTTTAGTTGGGAGGTCTGGCAGACTCTTTCCATACTTTTTTCCATACGCCAGGTCACCCCGCATTCTTTGCATCCTCTGAACTGTGAGGATGGGATGCACCGATCGCTTTGAGAACCGTTTCGAGAAACTCAGGCTTCTTGAGGTGCTCGGTCATCATCTGCATGAGCAGTTCATTGTTGAGCGCCTCGTTTTCCTCGGGTTTGGCGCCTTCCCCGTAAAAGAATTCGTCGAATTTCTCGTTCATGGCCGCGTGATGCTTATCCAGGCTCCTGGCGTAGGTGCTGAGTACCATGTGGGTGGTCTTGTCACCGAGATCCTTCTGGGCGGATTTGACGTCGCCACCGGACACCGCCAGCTTGAGGGATGTGCTGCTGATCCGGATGGAGTGAAAGTCCACGCTGCCAACATCGGGAACGCCGTTCTCCCTTTGCCACTTAGCAAATCGGCGGGAGAGCCGCCCCGGCTCCATGGGGCGGCCATCATCCTGGCAAAAAATCAAGTCATGATTGTGGTATTGTGATCCATAGCGAACCCGATCCATTGTCACTCGCAGCTGCCGCTTATGCAGCTCCTCACACAGCTGGTCGGACATGGTATTTGTCCTGACCCCGAAGTCCGATTTGGGCGTTGTGAGGATGAGCCTGGACTTGCTGTCTTTCCGGCTTGGGGGAAAGACATGGAAGACCTCCTTGGGAGAGATGCGGTCCAGCGCCTTGGTGGTTACCCGCTGCAGGGTCTTCCCAATGGAGACTGTTTTATCCTCATACTGAATATCATCCCAGCAGAGGGCGCACAGCTCGCCAATACGCAGCGTACAGCGAAAAGCCAGATGAATGGCCAGATGCAGCAGATCGTCCTCCACGCTATCCAGAGCTTCTTCAAACTGCTCCGGCTGCCAGTAATCCCGCTGCACATTGCTGGTGCCCGGTTTGTCGCATTTTACAGGTGATTTATCGAGGTCATCCCACTGCACGGCTTTGTCAAAGAAACAGTGTACCAGCGTGTAGACATAGCGGATGGTGGTTTCCGACAAGTAAGGAAGCTCCTCCTCCGGCGTGTTCTTCCGGTTGCGAACCTTCTTCTTCCGCATCAGAATCAAGAACCGGTCAATGTCGGCCGGTGTTACCTTGGACAAGCGCAGCTTCCCGAAAAACGGCAGGATGTCATTCTCCCAATAACCCATGTTGGTGTCATAGGTCTTAAACTTCCACTTCACCTCTGCGTACAGCGGAACGAATTTGAGCCTGAAGTAGTCCTCCACCGTCATGTTAGCCGGAGTCTTAAAATATCCGGATGCGATTTGATCTTCTATCTCGCGCTTCCTGAGAAGCGCGGAGTCCTCATCGCAGAAGGCCTCGTGCTGTTGTTCCAGTTTTCCGTCCGCCTTCCTGACAAACGGATGATAGTAATAGACAACATGTTTGTTGCCCTGTTTTCGAATGGATGCCATGAAATAACCTCCGTGTCAATTGCCAAACCACCTGTCAAAGGAATCTTTCTTCACACGGATGCTCTTGCCTATCTTAACCACTTCAAAATCAGTGGTGGAATTACAAAAGTTGTAGGCATGGCGGTCGCTGACATCCAGCATTGCTGCGACCTCTTTCACCGTGTAAACCCTTTTCTCGTGGCTTGGAGATGTAATATAATCATTCACGCAGATCATCCTTTCCGGCAACCCTGCATTATCGCTCCTTTCCTGCGAATTGTGCGTACCTATTCAACACAACCATTATACAGAAATTATGCAGAGCTGCCAATATTTTTTGTTGTTACTTCTGGTTTCGACCTTACATTGTAATACATGCGAGCAGGGAATTTCAAATCTTACATTGCGACTGGATTATTACCATTGATCATCGCTCGCTTTGCGCCATCTTTGGACAAAGTATTCTTCGTGCCATTCCGGATACTTTTTTAAATACGGAAACAACTCAAGCACAATATCAGGCGGTGAAAAGCGTGGATTTGCCTCATATAAATTAATTGCGTAAGCCATACACCGCACGGCCTCCTCATTGGTCACGTCCAATGGGAGTTCAATTTTGCCACTTCTTCCACTGTTTATGCCATCATCAGCGAATGCTTCAGCGGCAAATATGTACTCATAAGCACCCCAACGCTCGCTGGGAGTTGGAGGAGTTTTGATTGACTTGCCCTGAGCGTTCTTTTGAGATGCACCAGTCGCCATAAAATGCACATCAAACCATAGATCCTCTTGATTCTTAAAGAAACGATAATTATTGATATAACTCTCAATTTCTTTGGCTCTGCGAAACTGATGCTCCATGTCTTCTGTCGAATTTTCAGAATTGTCAGCGATATATGAATCAATGCGATTTCGCCCAAGCTTTTCCCGGACGGCATCTTCGATTTCAGCCATTGAAACTCCATTGTTAATCAACAAATTCATCGTCTTATTCGACAAATCGTCAATGCTCTGAGGCAGCACTTTTCTCGGTTTATTCGCATCCTTATCGTCTACAATGCCCAACCGCGTCAGTTGCTCCAAAATATTATTTGCTCGATTCCCCATACTAAATGTTTGCTTAATATTCATAGCCGCTACACTGTCGCGCTCCAGCGTCCACAAAATAATGCGGCATAGTTCCTTATTGTCCTGCGTCTGACTATCAGGGGCTTGACCCACGAAAGTCATGCCTGCATTATCGTATAGATCCGGCAGTTCTCTCTCGTCAAGGGTGAATTTTCGGGTGCCATTATATCGCGCTGAAAGCACCGCAACAACATCTTCAACCTCATCCGAATCAATATATGAGCCTTGTAGCTGCACAGGCTCTGAGCATCCAGGCGGAATGAACAGCATAGAACCTTTTCCGCTCAGCTTTTCCGCTCCCGACATTCCAAGTATCGCCACTGACTGTTGGTATTGAGGGTATTTGAAGGACATGCGAGATTCTATGCAGCCCCAATCGATCCCTGTACTAGCTTTTGTGGGATCTTGGGTAGCTATAATTACGTGGATGTTCCCGTGTCGTCCGTGCTGCAACAAATTTGTGATTGCTGCCATCACCCGCTTAGCTTGCTTATTATCGCTGATTCCACGAATAAAAGAAGGTAGGTCGTCAAAAACACAAACAAACATTGGTAAGATCTCGGCATCGGCTTTTCCATCAGCCTTCAGCCTATGAAAATGATTATTAAGCCAGAGTATAATCCGAATGGCTCTCTCCTTGTCTTCGATAACATCACATGCGAGATGAGGGAGTCCGTTGAAATCAGTCAAACTATGTGATACCGTATCAAACAAGAAAAATATAACTTCCTGTGGAGAGCAATTATATGCGGCGCTGACAATTAAGCTGCGTAAAGCCATTGACTTACCGCTATTGGTGGTTCCCCCAATAATGAGGTGCGGGAGGTCATATATATCGACAACGAATATTTCCCCAAAAACATCATAGCCGACAGCATATGGAGCCTTCATACCACGTATATCAGGCATGGAATATTGCAACGTTTCCATTAAGCTGTCTTCAGCAATTTCCCTGTCAGAAACGGCAAGATAAAGACGGGTGCCTTCTTGAATTGGCTGAAAATATGGTATTTTTAAAGCCATCTGAACATCTTTTGCAAGGTCAAAAAACAACTGATGCTTCACCCCCTTTTTGGTTTCGATTAGATAAATGACATTTGCGTTATTTGGGGTTATCCCCCAATATTTAATTTTCAGATTCGCCCCATGATACTCATAGTGTTTTGCAATCTCGTGGCCCAAGTCCTTTGCGCCTCGTTCGGAATTAATGTTACGCACCATAGAAAATCTCCCTTTCCAATGATTGATGGATTTGTTCGTCTGTCTGTTCTCAGGTTCAACATAGGCAAAACAGTAAAAATGCCTGTTGCGATATCACGCTTTTGTTAAGATAGATAAACGAACAGAGGTAGCTGTTGTCTGTCCATTTATGCATCTCTTGTAGCTACCGCCATTATGATAGCACAAAAAAATTTTTTGGGGAAAACATGGAATAATCCGTTTTTCCATACTTCACTTTATTGCAGTCAATTAAAGTATGTCTGGTGAAATGGCGCTAAAATATTGCCTCGGCATAGCCGGGGATTTTTGCTGTTTGGAAAAATCGTCCCGCCGCTTTCGCAGCAGGACGATTCTATAGTTCTTACAGGCGGTGGTACAGGCTGTCAATGTGTCCGCCAAATACACGAAAATGAATATGGAAGACGGTATGTATTATTAGTAAATAAAAATAATAAGAAACTAATCAATAAATAATCTTCACTCAATGCCCATAGGTGATGTAGTTATTGATCGAAATGTCAATAATCCATCACTGACAGAAAGTGGGGAAGAATAGAACATGAATACATCATTAGGTTATCACACTTTATCCATCTACATGAAACTGACAGTTAAAGAGTTACGAACGTTACATAAGATATTTGGGGATAGTAGTGAGACATATTTTGTTGATGATCCGAAGTATAGGCCCATGAGAAAACTACATCGAATTCCACCATATACAAATATTAATTATGGTCAGAAGTATAAGGGATTGAGTTGGACGCTCAGGTATTGCGGATCGTCTCCAGAATATTTGAGGAACAATTTGGACGATCAACAAGATAGACCTTGTAGTATCAACGCAACGATCAATCCGAAATATCTAATTGGATGCCATGATGATTATATCGCTACTGCTGACTCCACTTATTTAACTCGGTTGATCGAAAGGTTCAATTATGAAGCGATGAATATCTCACCAATGCTCAAAGAGTTCAATTCATACTCGCTCAATCGCATTGATTATTGCGTCAACTTCGACCTTGCAGAACTGGGGATAGACTGTGTTCCAGAAATCTACATGGCATTGATCAAACGTGCTGATATACCTCCCCATTTCGAGGAACGCAAAGAATATGTGAAAGATGACGGAGGTGGCAAATTCCATCGCAAAAAATCTGGTGCCGACAGCTTTTTTCTGATCAACAACTCATTACGAATTAACTGTTACAACAAATACGCTCAAATGAAACGGAAAGACCCAGATAATCCCAATTTAGAAAATTATCGCAACATTGTCAGATTCGAAATCCAGTATAGATATCCTAAAATTCTCTACCTGAAGAACCAAACAAAGGACTGGGATACTTTTGTAGATTTAATGTCGATACTCCAGTCGGATGAAGTCTGTAAAAATGAGTTAACCAAGTATTACAATAAGACCATTGGCAAAGGCGATTACTACACTCTCGACGGTGCAAGAAGCAGAATACGGTCGATGAACTTTTGCGCAAGCAAAGAAAGCCGGCTAATGGGCGCTCTGAAGTTGGTGAATCAATGCCGAGGAGTGTTTCGAGCAAAAAATTCCTTAACAGGTGCTGAATTAGCGGAATTTAAGCGATCACTCAGAGACTTAGGGGAAATTGGCGTGAACCCGGTCACTATCCCACGAGAAGGCAATATCAAGTATTTGCCCAACTTGATGAGCGCATATTTAATACAGGCTGAAGAAACTCAACGGCAGTTTGAAGAATACTATCATAAACCGTATTTCGGTTAGACTATAACACAATTGACCACACTGCAGGCTTTAGTGCGGTTGATTAGATGAGATCTGATTAAATTAATCTTGAAGTGTTATGACTGATGCCGGTACTTCCAATGCCCGCCCTCGTGGTACTTTTCCAACATACCATTTCCCACAAGGCCCACGAGAATCCGATTCGCTGTCGCAGCCGAAACACCGCAAAGGGTACGAACATCAGCGTTCATGATAGATGGGTGCTGTTTTAAAAACGCCATAATTTTGCTTTGGCGTAACGCTTGCTTGCTATCAGAAGCATCGCCCACTCCATCCCTCGCCGCATCACTCATTCCATCACTCGCCTTTATTGTCTTTATGAGGGATGCTTTGATTGCTGCCAGTGATAGGCCGTACATATTTGACGGTTGCAACTATTTCCAGGCTGAGCTATAATACAATTGAACGCGCTGGACATATAGGTGCGTTCGATCGGAGGGAGTTGCTTGAATCAAGCTGAGAAAATCCGAAGTGTCATAACTGATGCCGGGGGAATCGCCCGAACCGCTGATTTTAATGCAGCCGGTTTTGCCAACTATGCCGTTGCCGAAATGTGCAGGCAAGGGTTGATCGTCCGTGTGCGAAGCGGATACTATGCCCTGCCGGATGAGAGCCAACAGGAAGAAGCGATTGTTGCCCGGCTGTTTTCTGACGGTATCGTCTGCATGGACTCCGCGCTCTTTTATTACGGTTACAGTGATAAATCACCGCTCGAATGGCATATCTCCTTTAAGCGAACAGTCACGAGGTCCCGATTCAAAATAGACTATCCGCCTGTCCGTTGTTATATGGTTCAGGAAAGCATCTTTGAACTAGGGGCAGCAAGGGGTGACTGGGCAGGTGTTTCCCTCAACATTTATGACCGGGAGCGCACCATCTGCGACTGCTTTAAGCGCCGCTCCCAAATGGACAGCGAGCTCTTTGCTAAGGCCGTAAATGCCTATGCTGCCGACGATCAGAAGAACCTTGCGAACCTATCACAATACGCAAAAAAACTTCGGGTCTATCGACAGGTAACCGACTTGATGGAGGTGCTTCTCAATGGCTGATATGGCGGCTTCCGTGCTTGCTCGTCTAAAAAACAAAGCGGCTGCAACCGGCAGAAGCAATCAATTGTGTATGCAGCTGTTCTGCCAAGAAGAATTTCTACGAAGGCTCCAACACTCACGCTTTGCCGATAATCTGATTCTAAAGGGCGGCTTATTCGTTTACGCCCTGACAGACTTTGATAGTCGTGTCACTGTTGATGTCGATTTTTTGCTCAGGGCAATTCCCAACACGCCCGAGCAATTGCGTCCCGTCCTAAACGAAATTATTGCCACCGATACCGGCAATGACTTCATTAACTTTGAGGTCACTCGCATTGAACCGATTGCCGTTGCGAAGAAGTATGCCGGTATTGGGGCAACCGTCATCGCGCGGATTAAAAATACTCGCACTACATTCAGCATTGATTTCGGTGTTGGTGACGTGATTGTCCCCAGGCAGGAGAAGCGTCAAATCCCCACCCAGCTCGACGGCTTCGAGGCGCCCATTGTTACCACTTACTCCGTTGAAACCACGGTGGCCGAAAAATTGGATGCTATCCTGTCGCTGATGGAATTCTCCAGCCGGATGAAGGACTATTACGACATCCTTTATCTTTCACGGAGGTTTGACTTCGAGGGCGCAACTCTGAGAGAGGCGGTTTCACAAACATTCGACAACCGTGAGCGTAATTTTGGAGCAGAGCAGTTTGACCACTTAATGGCACTCGCCAATGATCCCTCAATGGCTAAAAAATGGACTGCGTTTTTGAGGAAAATTAAAATCTCTGAAGGCAATTTTGCAGAGACCTTATCATCTCTCGACACGTTCTTACGCGGTGTCATTTTGGCAATTGAATCTGGCGAAGCGTTTGCGAAGACTTGGAGTTCCAGCGAGGGATACTGGCGATAACCTATCATGTCTGTTATGTAAAGTTCCTCATTTTGCTGTCTAAAACATAATGTGCATAAAAAATAGGCTTGTGAATGTGTGAACCGCAAGCCTATTTTTTATGTACTACCCACGCATCTACTCGTTGTTTTCGCTATCCTTGTCATCATACTCCAAGGTCCTGACATCTGGTTCTGGAGCCGAAAGATACATCTCCTCGGTTTTTTGTTGGGCCTGTTGCAAAACCCTGATGGCATAAGTCTGCGCATTAAAGAGCGTCCTGTACATCGCCGCATAATCCGGCATAATAATCATCTCCTATCATCTTGAACCAATTTGTAAAATGTAGATCGTTTGAGTCCCAGCCGCTTCATCGTCTCCACCGCCGACTGTTCACCGGAACGCCATTTCCGGCATTCAGATTCGAACTCAATGGGAATGGTAGCCTTGGGCCTCCCAAACTTGACACCCTTGCTCTTGGCTGCGGCAATGCCCTCTTCCTGCCGGGCCTTGATTTTCCGGCGTTCTTTTTCAGCGGTATAGGCTAGGAGTTCAAATACAATGTTGGCGATTAGGGATTTTTCCAGATCGCTTTTTTCTTTCGTGTTCAGGATGGGCATGTCCAGGATCACGATATCGATCCCCAATTGCTGAAGCTCTTGCCACTCCACCTTCATCTGCTCGTAGCTACGGCCAAGGCGGTCCAGTTCCTTGATGACCAATGTATCACCTTGTCGGAGGATCTGGGTTTTTAGCGCCATATATCCCTGGCGGTTGAAATCCTTGCCGGATACCTTATCGGTGATAATATCCCGCTCATTGATGCCGTACTCCATCAGTGCCTGTATCTGCCGGTCCAGATGCTGGTCGGAGGAGGACACACGGGCATAGCCAAAAATTCTGCTCACCAGCAAACCTCCCTGTCCATAAATGTGTCAGACTTCACGGACATGTCCAAAAAGTCAATTCCGGCTTTTTCGGATGCCGTTTCATATCAAAGAGAGCCGTCCGGAAAGGTAAACATTCTCGGACGGACTTCCACTCAATATTCCGACGGCAGCAGGATAATGCCATCCATCAGATACAACTCCACCTCCTCCAGTGGGAAATCGGTGAAGGGAATCTCCTGCGTAATGATTAAATCAGTATCGTTGTATCCACGAACAACCCCGCTGCCGGCTTCAAGATTAACCTCCAACGTCCACATTTGAAACGACTGATCAATGCGTTCGTCAGTCTGGTAGCTGCCGATAATATCAAGCAGCCAGTAGCATTCCGCCGCTTCCGCCAGTGCAATCACGCCGTCTGTTGCAACGGGGAATCTTGGGAAAGGCGAGAATTCATGATAGGCTTCCGTACAGTTCGAATGGTGGATGATCTCAAGAATTTCCTGTTCTGATTTCACAATATATCAGTCCTCTCTGTGATGATTCAGTCGGCGCCCATAATCTGCAAATGGAATGAAGCCAATTGTAGGACGGCTGATCGGTGGACCGTTCGCGGCAGGCGAAAAGGTCCCTGATCTGCTCGTCCGTAATGGGCGGAATATCCATTTGGCGGGAAAGCTCATAATGCTGTCACTTTGGGTGAAACCACAAAGCCTGTCAAATTCATCAACAGTATCCATTACGAGCGCCGGTTGGGTTACTTTTGCAATCTGCAAATTACTTGCTGCAGTTCAGGATCCTGAGAGCTCTGCGAAGCGGCACTGCATCTACGACGTCACCTCGGAGGATTCGGATTTCACCAGCAGAAAGTCAGAGAAAACGTGATGATTTCAGGGATCTTTTCATCTTTTTCCATCGCTTCACTCTTGACAAATCCTGAGCTTTCTGATGTGCCTGCACGGAAGGCGCCTCCGGCCGCCGCGGCAGCTCCGGCATCCTCCCCTTCTTCCCGAGCGAATTGTTACTTCGGGTACAACCACGAAGCGGAATGTTATTCCCAATACATTGCAAAAGCTGATTGTTATGCAGACAAATCCGACTTAATCCCAGCCAATATATCGAACTGATTTTTCTGGCTGTAGCTGTTGACGACGTAATCGATGTAATCACGCTCAACCA
>JAJDGX010000040.1 GCA_030265885.1 Ruminococcaceae bacterium OttesenSCG-928-L11
TGCTGTAGGGTGGAGCATGTGTGTGCCTGTGTCCCTTATTGAATCACAATGAACCCGGCGCCTTCGACGGCGCGGGCGATGAGGCCGTCGATGTCCAGCTTGGACTCCGCCTTCTCTACGGCGTCCAGCTTGGGGTTGGTGCGGGGGTGGCGCGGCGTAAAGACAGTGCAGCAATCCTCATAGGGCTGAATGGATGTCTCAAAGGTGTCGATCTGCCGGGAGATGGCGATGATCTGCTCCTTATCCATGCCAATCACAGGCCGCAGCACCGGCATTGTGGTCACAGCGTCGGTGCAGGCCATAGCCGCCATGGTCTGGCTCGCCACCTGCCCGATGCTCTCACCGGTGATGAGCGCCCCACAGCCCTGCCGACGGGCGATGATCTCCGATATTTTCATCATAAAACGGCGCATAATCAGCGTGAAATAGTCCTCCTGGCACTCCCGCTTAATGGCCTCCTGAATCTCGGTAAAGGGCACCGTATACAGCTGGATGTGCCCACAGTAAGGCACCAGCTTGCGGCACAGGTCGTGAACCTTCAGCTCCGCCCGCTCGCTGGTATAGGGGGGGCTGGCAAAGTGTATGCCGGTGATTTTTACACCCCGCCGCGCCATCATATAGCCCGCCACAGGGCTGTCAATGCCGCCGGATATCAGCAGCGCGCCGTTGCCGCCGGTTCCCACGGGAATCCCCCCGGCACCGGGCAGCTGATCCACATGAATGTACGCGGCAAAATCCCGGATTTCCACGGTGACCGTGACCTCCGGGTTATGGACATCCACCGTCAGGTGGGGATATTGCTCCAGCAAAAAGCCGCCCAGCTCCCGGCAGATTTCCGGGGTAGCCAGGGGGAATTTCTTATCGGAGCGCTTGGCGTTGACCTTAAAGGTGGAGGCCGCCTCCAGCACATCCCGCAAATAGTCCGCCGCGACTGTCTGGATTTGCGCAAAGTCCTTCTCCACAATCCGGGCACGGCACAGGGCGGAAATGCCAAACACCCGGGACAGCGCCTCTACTGCGGCATTCAGGTCGCAATCAGACCGGGGCTCCACGTAAAAGGTGGACTGGGCCTTGTAAAACTTAAAATCGCCAATGCCGGCGACCGCCCGCTTACAGTTGCGTATCAAAACATCCTCAAAGGAGGAACGATTCAGCCCTTTCAGGGCAATTTCGCCGCTTTTCAGCAATATCAATTCATTCAAGGGGGATAATCCTTTCCAAATCAAATAAACAGGTTCTTATTATTTTGCGCGGATCAATGTGGCCATGCCTGCCTCCAGCGCGGCAAAAAACTTGTCCACCTCTTCTGTGGTGGAGTAGCGGGAAAAGCTGACCCGCAGCGCACTGTCTATCCGCTCCGCAGAAAGCCCCATCGCTGCCAGTACATGACTTTTCGCCCCCTTGGAGCAGGCGGATCCGCTGCTGACATACACGCCCTGCTGCTCCAAATAATGCAGCAGTGTCTCCGAGCGATACCCGGGCACAGAGAGATTCTGAATATAAGGTGTCGAATCCGGGGGGGAATTCATGCAAATTCCGGCAAGGGAGTTGGCTTTGTTTACAAAATATTCACAAACCTCCCGGACATGCTGCTGATTTTGCGTCATATCCCGGCCGGCCTGTTCCGCCGCCGCGCCAAATGCGGCGATGAGAGCGGTGCTCTCGGTGCCGGGGCGAATGCCCCGCTCCTGGGAACCGCCGAAATACAGGGGGTTCACACGCGCCCCCTTGTGGACATACAAGGCCCCGCACCCCTTGGGCCCGTGGATTTTATGGGCGCTGACTGACAGCAAATCTGCCCCCAGCTTCTTGACCGACAGCGGCAGCTTGCCAAAGGCCTGTACTCCGTCGCAGTGGAGCATGCACAGCTTGTTCTTCCTGCGAATGCGGGTGAACATCGACTCCACCGGATGAAGGGCCCCTGTCTCGCTGTTAACCAGCATGCAGGACACCAGAATCGTCTTGTCCGTCACAGCGCCGACTACCTCTGCCGGGTCAATGGTGCCATGGGAGTCCGGCAGGATGCGGGTGACGGCAAAGCCCTGCCGCTCCAGCTGCTCCACGGTGGTCTTGACCGAGGAGTGCTCCACAGCGGTGGTGACGATGTGATTGCCCCGCCGTCGCAGCGCATCCACGCCGCCCTGTATGGCGATGTTGTTGGCCTCGGTGCCCCCGGAGGTAAAATACACCTCCTCGGGTGCGGCCCCCATCACTGCGGCCACCTGTTCCCGGGCCTTGTTCAGCCGCAACTCGGCCTCCAGCCCCTTGCCATGCCGGGAGGATGGGTTGCCGTAGGCCTCCTCCATCATTTCCAGCGCCACCAGGGCAATGGCGTGATCCACCTTGGTGGTGGCGGCGTTGTCCAGATAAATTTCCTGCACGGTGCTCCTCCCGGTCAGTAGAATATGGAATCAGTCGACAGTTGCACTTTGCTCATTGAGCACAGACAGCATGACGACATCGTGAAATTCTTTTCCAAAGGCATACTTGCGCAATATGCCTTCTGCTTCAAACCCTGCCTTTTGCAGTACCTTCAGAGAAGCAATGTTTTCGGTCTGTACTATTGCCTGGATGCGATGCAGCTTCAGTTGGGAAAAACCGAATTCCACCACCCGGTTTACCGCCTCGGTGGCAATGCCCCTGTTCCAGTAATCTTTTGCAATGTAGTAAGCCAGATCCGCCATGGATTTCCTGACAAACCCGCCCAGATCAATCCGGCCGATGTTCTGTTGCTCCGGCTTGTATTCCACACACCAGGTAAACACCGTTTTCGACTGCAACAAACGGCCGTTAATATTTCGCAGCCAGTTCTCCACATGGCGATCATTCGTCAAATCATTTACGCCGCCGCCCAGAAATTGTCGCACATCAGGATCGCGTATCATCGGGAGATAGCGGGGGATATCGTCGCGGCGAAATGCCCGCAGCGTCAGCCGTTCTGTTTCCAGGGAAGGAATGGACTGGAAAAACTCATTAAAGCTCATATTATCATCATGGCCTCCATTCCAGTCGATATCGGGCTTGCCTGGGATTGTTGCTTCGCGCCTTATTCCCCAATGGCAAAATGCCTGTCAATATACGCCTTCAAAAACGGCACATACAGGGAGCCCCACACCATAGTGTCCTGGTAATAGATCGCCTGCTGCGTCGACAAATCGTAGGCGATGGGCACCTCAAAGGCGCTGTAATGCTTGGGGGGACGGGTAGAGGCAAATGCGGCGACCTCCGGGGAAATGTGGTCGGCGGCGATTACGCTAAAGCTGACAACGCCGTTTTGCAGCCCCCGGGGAAGCCCCCTTTTCCCGCGAATGGCCTCTCGCAGGCAATGCTTGGAGTACACCTCAAATTCCTGGGGCAGGATAGCGGGGACATACCGAACAAAGGAGGTCATTTTCAGCTTGGTGGCGAGCCACTCCATGCGGAATTCCTCCTCATATGCGATAAGCTGGTCGGGGCCGGCCTCCCGCAGCAGCTGTGCCGGAAAGCTGTCCCTCACCCGGTTCAGATAGGTCTGTCCATCCATAGGAATCTCCTCTTCTCCGCCCAATGGGCGGGCCTTCCCCATTATACTCAAAAATTTGCATTCTTTCAACAAAAAGTGGCATGGCCAAACCAAATCTGGTTTTTCCATGCCACTTTCATGCAATTCAGGTGCCTGGATGATTAGACGGCAAAGCGGGCGGGGTTGATCTTCACGCCGGGGCCCATGGTGGTGGCGACCACACAGCTGCGGACATACTGTCCCTTGGCAGCAGAGGGCTTCGCCTTCACAATGGCATCCATCAGGGTGTCCAGGTTTTCCTGGAGCTTCTCGGTTCCAAAGGAAGCCTTGCCGATGGGGCAGTGAATGATGTTGGTCTTGTCCAGGCGGTACTCGATCTTACCGGCCTTGGCCTCGGTGACAGCTTTGGCCACGTCGGGGGTAACGGTGCCGGCCTTGGGGTTGGGCATCAAGCCGCGGGGGCCAAGGATTTTACCCAGGCGACCCACAACGCCCATCATATCGGGAGAGGCGATGACAACGTCAAAGTCCATCCAGCCCTCGGTCTGGATTTTCTGCATCATATCCTCGGCGCCTACATATTCGGCACCGGCCTCTTTGGCGGCGGCAGCGGCGTCGTCTCTGGCAAACACCAGCACGCGCACGGATTTACCGGTACCGTTGGGAAGCACGACAGCGCCGCGAACCTGCTGGTCGGCGTGCCGGGAGTCAACGCCCAGGCGGACGTGGAGCTCCACAGTTTCATCAAACTTGGCCTTTGCGGTTTTCAGGCAAAGATCCAACGCTTCGTTGATGTCATGCAATGTAATTTTCTCATACAGCTTTTGGCTGTCTGCATATTTTTTTCCACGTTTCATTATCCAAACTCCTCCTAAATGAGTGGTAAATAACGGATGAGATTCAATCCTCCCACCCAGGGGGATTAGTCGGCTACTTCGATGCCCATGGACCTGGCGGTACCGGCGATCATCGACATGGCTGTGTCAACGGTGGCGGCGTTCAGGTCAGGCATTTTTTGCTCGGCAATCTGCTTTACCTGCTCCTTGGTAATCTTGCCAACCTTTGTCTTGTTGGGGACACCGGAGGCCTTATCCAGGCCGGCAGCCTTCTTAATGAGAATTGCAGCCGGGGGAGTTTTGGTGATGAAGCTGAAGGAACGGTCGGCATACACGGTGATGACAACAGGGATAATCATGCCCATGTCATTCTTGGTGCGCTCGTTGAATTCCTTGGTGAAGGACATGATGTTTACGCCGTGCTGACCCAACGCGGGGCCGACCGGCGGGGCCGGAGTCGCTTTTCCGGCAGGGATCTGCAATTTAATGTAACCGGCAACTTTATTTGCCATTTGTCTGCACCTCCATAATAGTGGTAAATGTCGAGACTGTTTGGGCCATCCTGTCGGACAGCGGGTAAAAATTCAGCCTCTCCCACAGGGAATCTCCCGATAACCGCCGCCAAGGGCAGCGCTATCCTTTGTGGAAAATCCCGTCAATCAAGCGTTTCCACCTGATCCAGTTCCAGTTCGACAGGCACGTCCTTGCCCATCATAGATACGGTAACCCGGACAATGTTGTTTTCCGGCTCGATGGAATCCACCACACCGATAAAGCCGTCCAGATACCCGGCGACGACCCGCACGGAATCGCCCACCTGAAAGTTGACCACAATTTCCTTGATCTCCACGCCCAGCCGGGACACCTCGTCCTCGGTCAGGGGGACAGGCTTGGAGCCCGGGCCCACAAATCCGGTAACACCCCGGATGTTCCGAACCACATACCAGCTTTCGTCGGTCATTTCCATCTTGACCATAACATAGCCGGGGAACACCTTGCGTTCTACTTCCTTGCGCTTGTTATCCTTGATTTCCACAACGGTCTCCGTAGGGACACGCACCTCGGAAATCAGTTCCTGAAGGCCGCGGTTTTCCACCGCCTTCTCAATGCTGCTCGCCACTTTATTTTCGTAGCCGGAGTAGGTGTGAATGACATACCATCTTGCATCAGACATGCGTCGAGTCTCCTTTCATCAGGAGCTGAAACCAAAGAACAGTCCGATGAGGGCAGTCAGGCCGGTATCAAAAATGCCGATGATAACCGCCATAATTGCCATAAACACCAGAACTACGCCGGTATTGTTAAGGGCCTGCTTTTTCGAAGGCCATACGACCCGCTTCATTTCGCCCTTCATATCCCGGAAGTTTTTGCTGATCTTGGCGAGAGCGCCTTTGGAAGCGGCCTTAGTCTTGTCTTTCTCTTTTGGAGTGTCGGCCATTACTTTCCCGCCTTTCGCATTACTTCGTTTCCCGGTGGGGCGTGTGCTTCCGACAGAATCGGCAGTATTTGTTCAGCTCCAGCCTGTCGGGATCGTTTTTCTTGTTTTTCATGGTGTTGTAGTTGCGCTGCTTGCACTCTGTGCAAGCCAATGTGACCTTTACTCGCATGCGGCACCTCCTGAATAAATAGAGTGTAATATGGATCGGGACGAAACCCGCCCGCAATCCGCGGTGAGGCGGACGCCCGGGGTTATTCCCCGGAAGGATCCATTGCCTCCCTCAAAAGGCGTTACAATCCATGTGCATACGGTTCCCATGCGCGAACCGCTTTCCCCCTTATCCGGCGATGCATTCTCTGTCTCGGGAATTCGTCACCAAAGGCGGCGCGGTGAGCCCGCGTTTTTGCACAAAAAAAATAAACCCTTTTTAGAGGTACGACTACTATAGCATAATTTTGGCTCTGCGTCAATAAAAATATTCACCAAACAGGGGAAAACACGTCTATTCCCGCCGGTTTTCCCGTATGTTTTATTGTAACCCCTGCAAATATATGGTATAATCAGTTGATTATACGCCCCACGCCCCGGTTTGCCGTGGCAGACCCGCAGGCGCGTTCCCCTATTATTAATAAGGTATCCATCCGCAGACACCGGTAAAGGAGCTGTCGCATATATGAACCGAACCAAGAAAACCGTTTGCATCGTGTTTGGAGGCGCATCCAGTGAATACGAGGTCTCCCTGCGTTCCGCGACCTCTGTCCTCCTGAATATTAACAGAGACCGATACGACGTCCTGATGCTGGGCATTACCCGAGAGGGCCAGTGGCTGCTCTACGACGGCCCCGTCGAGCTCATCGAGAAGGACAAGTGGCAGCAGACTCCCTGTGTGCGGCCCGCCGTCCTTTCCCCCGACCGGCGGCATCACGGCATCATCCGCCTGGCGGGCAAGCGCAAGGGCTACCGCTCCAGTCAGATCCGCCAGCGGCTCATCACCGGCGACGAGGCGCCCTTTGAGGAGCTGACCATCCTGCCGGTGGATGTGGTGTTCCCGGTGCTCCACGGCAAAAACGGCGAGGACGGCACCATTCAGGGCCTGCTGGAGTTGGCGGGCATTCCCTATGTGGGCAGCAATGTGCTGGGCAGCGCCGCCTGTATGGACAAGGAAGTAACCCACGTCATGCTGGAAAACGCCGGTGTGCGCAAGACAAAGCTGCTGGCCTTCCGCAAAAACCAGATCGCCGATATCCGCCTGCTGGAAACCAAGCTGTCGTCGGAGTTGGGCTACCCCATGTTTGTCAAGCCCGCCAACGCCGGATCCTCGGTGGGGGTGACCAAGGTAAAATCCGCCGACCAGCTGGAGGCCGCCCTGAAGCTTGCCTTTGCCCACGACGATAAAATCGTGGTGGAGCAGGCCGTGTCGGGCCAGGAGATCGAATGCGCCGTCATGGGCAACGAGGAGCCCGTCGCCTCCGCCGTGGTGGGGGAGATTGCCCCCACCCACGAGTTTTACGACTACGAGGGCAAATACCTGGACGACTCCACCGATTTGTATATCCCCGCCCATATCTCCGACGAGCTGGCCCAAAAGGTGCGGGCCATCGCGGTCAAGGCCTACTATGCCATGGGCTGTGCCGGCCTGGCCCGGGTGGACTTTTTTGTCCGGGGCGACGGCGAGGTCATCCTCAACGAAATCAACACCATCCCCGGGTTTACCTCCATCAGCATGTACGCCAAGCTGTTTGCGGCGTCGGGGGTTTCCTACAGCGAACTGATCACCAAGCTGATCGGATACGCGCTGGAGCGGTAAGCGGGGCTTGAGTCCCCCGCCGCGGCATTTATGCGAATGATTACGCGCGGGCTGTCCTTTTTGGGCTGCCCTGCACTGACAGGAGAAATTCATGGATAATCGTCCCATCGGCGTGTTTGATTCGGGAGTAGGCGGCCTCACCTCCGTCCGGGAACTGCACCGCATCCTCCCCGGGGAGGATATCGTCTATTTTGGCGATACCGGCCGGGTTCCCTACGGCTCCCGCTCCAAAACCACCATCAAGAAGTATGCCAAACAGGACATCAACTACCTGCGCACCTTTAACGTAAAGGCCATTTTGGCGGCCTGCGGCACCGTCAGCTCCAACCTGTCCGACAAGGATGTGGAGGAGTTGGCGCTGGACATCCCCTTTATGGGAGTGGTCATGCCCGCCACCCGCGCCGCCTGTGCTCTCAGCCAGGAGGGGAGAATAGGCGTGATGGCCACCACCTCCACCATCCGCTCCGGCGCGTATGGAAAGGCCCTGCGCTCCATCCAGCCCACCGCCCGCCTCATCGGCAACGCCGCGCCGCTGCTGGTGCCGCTGGTGGAAAACGGCCTGACAGACATGGAAAATCCCGTTACCCGGCTGATGCTGCAGCAGTATCTGGAGCCCTTTATCCGGGAGGAAGTGGACACCCTGATTTTGGGCTGCACCCATTATCCCGTGCTGTACGACATGATAAACGACATGCTGGGCTACCGGGTCAATCTGGTGGATTCCGGTGCCGCCGCCGCCCGCGAGATGCAGGTAATGCTGTGCGAGCAGGGCCTCCAGGCCAACCGGGAGCAGGGCACCACCGTATACCGCGTCACCGATACCGTCGACAACTTTACGGCTGTGGCCGGCAATTTCCTGTTCAAGGATATCGAAGCGAGCACCGAGTATGTGGACGTAGACATCGTGGCGTCCCTATAATAAAAAAGCAAATGGAATTCGAATGGGAATCATATATCGTTCAGGGTTGTTTTTGATTGCGATCCGGGAAGGGGGAACGGCCCAACAGGCCGCCACTCACCATGAAAAAAGACGTTTTAATCAGCATCAAAGGAAAATACGCCGCCGAAAATGAGGCCGCCGATGTCATCGAGCTCATCACAACCGGCCAGTATTACAAGAAAAACGGCCACTACTACATCAGCTATGAGGAGAGCGAGGCCACCGGCTTTCAGGGTTCCCGCACCACGCTGAAGGTGGAAAATGAGGACAGGGTAACCATGGAGCGCTCCGGCGAGGCCCTGGCCCAGCTGATCGTGCAAAAGGGCGTCCGCCACCAATGCCGGTACGACATCGGCTACGGCGACATGACCATCGGCGTCAGCGGCGGGCAAATTCGATCCAGCCTGGGGGATTCCGGCGGCAAGCTGGAATTCACCTATTCTCTGGATATCAACTCGCTGCTGGCCAGCGAAAATGAAATGGTCATCCAAATCGAGGAAGCAGGCGCGGGAAAGCGCTTTGAGTTAAACAGATAGCTGTTGGAAGGAAGGGAGATGCTGACACGGCAAGCGCCTGTGTCTTTGTCGCGCCTTCGGGGCAGTGCCGGCGTTCAGACGGACAAGCATAGACGCCGGGTTCGCAGCCCATACTACTCTTGCTCACCGGCTCCGCATCTGCCGAGTGTTGCACCCACATCCACACCCAATCACGAACGGGGGTTACCATGAACAGCAAAAGCTACACCGTTTGCCGCATCCGCGACGGCCTGGGGCTGGACGCCCTGCCTGTCGCCAAAATAACCGAATACCCGCTGGAGGAGCGGGATTACCGCCCCTTCGCCCAGTGCCAAATCTGCGTCAACAACGAAACCGAGCTGCTGGCGCGGTTGTGGGCCTTCGAGGTCTCCCCACCGCCGGACAGTGAGTTGCGGGCCGTGCTGCACCTCTTTCGGGACAAGCCGGAGCGGGCCCTCCACATCATCGCCAGGGCCGAGGACGGCCTCCCCACAGTGCGGGCTGTTGTCGTGGAGAACGACGCGCCGATTGCGGAAGTCCGGGGGGAATGCCGGGATCACAGCGGCGAGGATTTGCAGGGGATTTACTGGGGCGGGGAAGTGACTCTGCACAAGGATGCCCTGGAGCAGGCCGGCGGCCCTGTCCTATTTGCCCCCGGCGAAGGATTCCCGGGGAACTTCTACAAAACCTGCGACAGCCGCACCCCCCACTACGGCAGCTGGTCTCCGGCCGGCTGGGAGCCCCCCTATGCCGCCGACGGCATGGGGCGCATTCAATACGTAAGCTATTGAGCCTTATCTCAAAACAGGAAGAGGGGAAATTACCGTGAAGGCGTTCAGATGTCTGTTGGCCATTGTACTGGCGGGAGTGGCCAGCGTAATTGCGGCACAGCTGTTTTACAAGCATGTGTACCGCAAATACCGGTACTACACCCTGCCTGACAGGGACAGCTGGAAATAGATTGAACGGAACCGCGGATCCATCCGCGGTTTCTTTTCGCGATAAACAGCTAAAGTTCCGGCGGGTTCCTGCCGATACATATGCTGTGCGTCTGCGAGGATACCCCCGGACGCAGCCATAAGGCAGACCCGTGCCGGCCCGCATATTTCCCATGTCCCCATGCACAGAAAGGCCCCAATCCGGCCCCTGCCATGAAGGAAAGGAAGGAAACGAAACCGATGAAAACCCCGCTGAAAGCCAAATGGATCGCACTCATACTGGTGGCAATGCTGTCACTGACATCCTGCAGCCAGGTAATGGATATCGTAAACGAGCTGAACAGCGCCTCCGGCTCTGAAGCGTCTGGGCCCGAGGCCTCCGCCCCCGCTGCCGACGACGAGGCCTCCGCCACCCGCACCTCCGAGGATCTGGTCTACTACAACGGCTATACCGGCCTGAAGATCACGGTTCCCAAGGGCTACTACATTACATACCTCAACGACGTCAACCTCACCCGGACTGAGGGCGAATCCTCCAGCTACCTCACCCTGGACTGGTACGACTACGGCACCGGCGAGATGGAGATGAGCCTGGCCGGCGTGCAGAGCCAAAGCTCCGACTCCTCCATGAACCACAGCGAAATCGATATGTTTGTGGTGGAGCACGAGGACTACAGCGACACCGCCGATTTCTTTGAATACTACACCGAATGGATGCTCCGGGACGGAACCGACGGCTTCCACTCCACTATGGACGAAACCGGCACCGAGGTCATCAAGGGCCGCACCTTTCACAAGCTGATAGCCACCGTCACCCACGCCGACAACAACTCCGACTTCACCGAGGAATATTACGTGACAGCCGTAGGCGGCGAAGCCGAAAACACCTACCTCATTGTGTATCTCAACTACTGGAACAACAGCAAGGTAAGCGAATCCAGCGCCCGCTTTATGCTGGAAAACTGCTTTGATTTCGGCAGCGGCACTGCCATCTAATTTGGTAATATATGGCAATGGTTGGCACTCCTAAATCGGGAGTGCCAATTTTTTTGTAAACAAATTGTGAAGGCCCTTGACATTTTCAATTTTATGAGTAAAATAATACTTAGCACTCATCGATTTTGAGTGCCAGCAAACGAATCCAACGCGGCAATCCGGGAACACTTATGGTGTGCCCCCAGTCAGTTTGCCGCAGGCAAGAGAGGTGATACCCAGTGAAGCTGAGCCCCAGGCAGAAGAAGATCCTGTCCGCCATCGTCGAAACCTACATCCGCACCGGCGAGCCGGTTGGGTCAAAGCTGCTCAGCCAACAGCTTGACATCAAGGTATCCCCGGCGACCATCCGCAGCGACATGGCCAGCCTGTTTGAGATGGGCTATCTGGAGCAGCCCCACACCTCGGCCGGCCGGGTACCGTCCCATCTGGGCTACCGGGAATACATCGATTCCCTGATGATATGCCAGCCCCTCTCCCGGCAGGAGCGGGATGAAATCGACTCCCTGTTCAACGTCAAAAATCCCGACCCCGACCAGCTGCTGGAGGACGCGGCCGATGCCCTGGCGGAGTACACCGGCTGCACCGGCGTCACGTCGTCCATCTCCATACGGGATGTCCGGGTCAAGCGAATCGAATTCATTATCGCCGGTCAGAATACGGTTGTGGTGCTGCTGATAGCCACCAACGGCGTCATCAAAAACAAGGTCATCCGGGTGGACTTCAACGTCACACCGGAACTCATCGAGTTCTTTTCCAAGTTTGCCAACTCCCGCCTGGCGGGACGCAGCATCGAGGACATCACCGCCACCTACATCAGTTCCGTCTCCATCACCCTGGGCGAATATTCCCGCATTTTCACCCCCATGCTGGTGGGCATCTTTGAACTGTGCAAGATGGTCAGCGACGGCAAATACTACATCGGCGGCGGCGCCAAGCTATTGGAGCACGCCGAACTGGGACGAATGGCCCGGGAGCTTTTCCTGCTGCTGGACAGCCAGGAGCAGCTTCACCGCATCTTCAACCGGGATGCCGACGAGTTCAAAATCCTTGTGGGCAAGGAAAACTCCATCATGGAACTGGTGGGCTCCTCCCTTGTAGTTACCCACTATCAGATAGCCGGGGAAAAGGCTGGCACCGTCGGGCTTATCGGCCCCGCCCGCCTGGATTACGCCAAAGTAATCCCCCACCTGGAATATTTTGCCGACACCCTCGGCAAACTCCTATCCGAAACCCTAGAAGCAGATTAAGCAGCAGCTTGAAGCTGCACACATCCCGCCCCACGCCAGCTTGAAGCTGGACACATCCCGCTCCGCGGCAGCTTGAAGCTGCACACATGCCGCTCCGCGGATTGCCGACGTAAGAATTGCAAAAAGCAACTGATTTTGCGACCCATTCCCACCCGGCATCCGGCAGCAGCTGCCCCATTCAAAATGCAAATTCAGGCACCACATATAGACAGAACGAGAGGAAGGGGACAAGAGCCTTGAGCAAAAAGAAGCCGGTCAATCCGGAAGAGCAGGACATCGACACCATCGAGGAAACGCCGGAGGCGGCAGACGCGCCCGGAGCAGAGAGATCCGAGCAGCAGCTGCTGCAGGAGAAATACGACGACCTCAACGACCGCTACCTTCGCCTGATGGCGGAGTACGACAATTACCGCAAACGCTCCCAAAAGGAGAAGGACGACATCTACCCCAACGCCGTGGCCAACACCATCGCCAAGTTTCTGCCTGTCATCGACAGTCTGGACAGAGCCTCCCAGTTTGACTACAACACCGAGGATTTCTCCAAGGGCTTCGACATGATCTGCACCAACTTCGGCGACATTCTCAAATCCCTGGGCGTAGAGGAAGTCGGCGTGGTGGGCGAGCCCTTCGACCCCAACATCCACAACGCCGCCATGCGCATCGAGGACGAGGAGCTGGGCGAAAACGTAGTCAGCCAGGTGTTCCAGAAGGGCTACAAAATGGGTGACAAGGTCATCCGCTACGCCATGGTACAAACCGCCAACTAGAAACTGCCATTTTTAATCTGAATTTTATGTAACAGCACCCCGATTTCATATCCCCGCCAGAAACGGCGGATATAATATGACAATAAGCCAACACAACAACACAAACCAAATACGCAGCAATTGCATAGCATCCTTACATCAGGATGGGTAAACCAACTAGGAGGAATTATCAATGGGAAAAATTATCGGCATAGATTTAGGCACAACCAACTCCTGTGTCTCTGTAATGGAGGGCGGCGAGGCCATCGTCATCGCCAACGCTGAGGGCGGACGCACCACCCCCTCCGTCGTAGCCTTCTCCAAGGACGGCGAGCGCATGGTGGGCCAGGTGGCAAAGCGCCAGGCCATCACCAACCCCGACCGCACCGTTATGTCCATCAAACGCCACATGGGCACCGACTTCAAAGTAAAAATCGACAGCAAGGATCACACCCCTCAGGAAATCTCCGCCATGGTTCTCCAAAAGCTGAAGGCTGATGCCGAGGCCTATCTGGGCCAGACTGTCACAGAGGCGGTCATCACCGTGCCCGCCTACTTCACCGACTCCCAGCGCCAGGCCACCAAGGACGCGGGCCGCATCGCCGGTCTCGACGTCAAGCGCATCATCAACGAGCCTACGGCTGCCGCTCTCGCCTATGGCGCCGACAAGGAAAACGACCAGAAAATCATGGTGTTCGACCTGGGCGGCGGCACCTTCGACGTCTCCGTCATCGAGATGGGCGACGGCGTGCAGGAGGTACTTGCCACCGCCGGTAACAACCGTCTGGGCGGCGACGACTTCGACGAGCGCGTCATCAACTACCTGGCCGACGAGTTCAAGCGGGAAAACGGAATCGACCTGCGCAACGACAAAATGGCCATGCAGCGCCTCAAGGAAGCCGCTGAAAAAGCCAAAATCGAACTGTCGGGCATGACGACCTCCAACGTCAACCTGCCCTTTATCACCGCCGACGCCTCCGGCCCCAAGCATCTGGATGTCACCGTTACCCGCGCCAAATTCAACGAGCTGACCTCCGACCTGGTGGACGCCACCATGGGCCCTGTCCGTCAGGCCATGAGCGACGCCGGTCTCTCTCCCAGCGACCTGGATAAGGTTTTGCTGGTCGGCGGCTCCACCCGCATCCCCGCCGTGCAGGACGCAGTCAAGAGCTTCACCGGCAAGGAGCCCTTCAAGGGCATCAACCCCGACGAGTGCGTCGCCATCGGCGCGGCCATCCAGGGCGGTGTTCTGGGCGGCGACGTCAAGGGCCTGCTGCTGCTGGATGTCACCCCCCTGTCCCTGGGCATCGAGACCCTGGGCGGCGTATTCACCAAAATCATCGACCGCAACACCACCATCCCCTCCAAGAAATCCCAGGTGTTCTCCACCGCCGCCGACGGCCAAACCTCCGTGGAGGTTCATGTCCTCCAGGGTGAGCGCGAAATGGCGGCCGGCAACAAGACCCTCAGTAAATTCCACCTGGACAATATCCCCCCCGCACCCCGGGGCGTTCCTCAAATCGAGGTTACCTTCGACCTTGACGCCAACGGCATCGTAAACGTTTCCGCCAAGGATCTGGGCACCGGCAAGGAGCAGCACATCACCATCACCTCCTCCACCAATATGTCCAAGGATGACATCGAAAAGGCCGTCAAAGAAGCCGAGCAGTTTGCGGCCGAGGACAAAGCCCGCAAGGAAGAGATCGAGGTGCGCAACAACGCCGACCAAATGGTCTATCAAAGCGAAAAGACCATCAACGATGTGGGCGACAAAATCAGCGCGGATGAAAAATCCAGCCTCCAGTCCAAGATTGAGGTGCTCAAGGAAGCCCTGAAGGGCACCGACATCGCCGACATCAAGGCCAAGCAGGAGGATCTGCAAAAGACCTTCTACGAGATTTCCTCCAAGCTGTACGAGCAGGCTGCCCAGCAGCCCGGCGCAGAGGGCGCTCCCGGCGGCGATGCCCCCGGCGGTGATGCCGGCAACGGCGACGACGGCTACGTAGACGCTGAATACAAAGAGGTTGACTAACCTTATCAAAGGTTGAATCGTCCCCCTACAAGCCACACGCCTGTTTCGCCTTCCAGTACCTGCTCGGCCGGCGGGTTACTGATCAATGATATAGATGCGCCGCAGGGAATTTTCCCTGCGGGGCTTCACACCCGGCTGATCCTCTTAGCCGGGTGTGTTTTCACGGCTTATGCAAACAGGGCATGAACAGTCTGTGACGAATTATGACTGGATTTTTCACAAAACTGTGCTATAATTGATTGGCGCATTTCTCCGCAGCTGTGCGGAGCAGTGCCGACACATCCACAATTTTTTCCTGTTCCCCAAATGGAGGTGGTACAACATGCCTGACAAAAGAGATTATTACGACGTGCTTGGACTAGCCAAGGGCGCTTCCGACGACGAGATCAAAAAGGCATACAGGAAGCTGGCCAAACAATACCACCCAGACCTGAACCCGGACAACGCAGAGGCGGAGGCTCACTTCAAGGAAGTGAACGAGGCCTATGAGATATTGTCGGATTCCCAGAAGAAGGCCCGTTACGACCAGTATGGGCACGCCGGCGTGGATCCGTCCTATGGCGGCGGGGCCGGAGGCACCTATGGCGGCGGCTTTGGGTTTGAGGATCTGGGCGACATTTTCGAAAGCTTTTTCGGTGGTGGCGGCGGAAGCGGCGGCTTTGGCTTTGGCGGGTCTACCCGCACACGCAACCCCAACGCTCCCATTAAGGGCAGCGACATTCGCACCACCATTCCCCTGGAGTTTATGGAGGCGGTCAAGGGTACGAAAAAGACCATCACCATCAATCATCTGGAAACCTGCGCCAGCTGTCACGGATCCGGTGCCCAAAAGGGGACCGAGCCCGAGACCTGCTCCGAGTGCGGCGGCTCCGGACAGGTGCGGGTTTCCCAGCGCACGCCCTTTGGCACGGTGCAAACCGCCAAAACCTGCTCCCGCTGCAACGGCAAAGGCGTATTTATCAAAGAACCCTGCCGGGATTGCAACGGCAAAGGCCGTGTCCGCAAAAGCAAAACCCTGGAGGTTTCCATTCCTGCCGGCATCGATGACGGCCAGTCCTTTGTCCTGCGGGGCGAGGGAGATCAGGGCATGAACAACGGCCCTGCGGGCGATTGCATCATCACCGTCAGCGTGCGCCCCGACACCCTCTTTGACCGGGACGGCTTCGATATCTGGTGCGAAATCCCCCTTACTTACGCACAGCTTACCCTGGGTGATGAGATCACCGTGCCCACCATCGACGGCAAGGTCAGCTACACCGTGCCCGAGGGCACCCAGCCCGGCACTGTGTTCCGCCTGCGCAACAAGGGCGTTCCCTACGTCAATGGCCGGGGTCGGGGCGAGCAGTATGTCCGCATCAGCCTGGAGGTTCCCAAAAACCTCACCGGCAAGCAAAAAGAAGCCCTCCGCGCCTTCGACGGCATGATGGGCGAAAAAAACTACGAAAAACGAAAAACCTTCTTCGACCGCATCAAAGAAGCCATGGGCCGCTGAGGGATGAAAAAACAGGCAACTGGACGTTGCCTGTTTTTTCATCCCCTACTTTCTTTTGGGAAAAAGAGAAGTAAAAGGCGGACAAGCCGCCTGCAAGAAAACCCAATCGCTCCGCGATTTCCTATGGGAGCGTTGCTCAAACTCATTGGCACTTAACCAGTGAGCGGTTTGTGGCCTTTTCTGCAAGTTGTTTTACAAACAACTATCAATGAACCGAAAGGGGATTGTGGGGAGTCGTCGAACGTGGAAGAATCCCACCTTACCGCACAGCCAAGCCGGTCGTCATCCTGACCGGCTTGGCGTGCCTGTTTTGGCCTGCATCCGTGGGCAGCCACGGAGTGATCTGCGGGATTTTTAAGGGGTTATGTCGCCCATTCGGGCGACTTCCCCCTATAAATGGGGGTTTGGGGGCAACGCCCCCATTTCAAATGCGCCTCTCCGGTGCCAAGCCTCGGGGAGGCGCGTTGCAACCGCAGGCTCAATACACATTGCATTCACCATAGATTTATGATAGTGTAATACTGTTAGACGTATCCTCAACAACAATTGATTTGGAGGGAAAGCGAATGTTACTGACAACAACCGAGACCATCGCCGGCCGAAAGATTGAGCACCTGGGAATGGTACAGGGCAGCGTAGTGCAGTCCAAGCACATTGGCAAGGACATCATGGCCGGGTTCAAGACATTGGTAGGCGGCGAAATCAAGGGCTACACCGAGATGATGGAGGACGCCCGCAGGATTTCCACGGCCCGCATGGAGGAAATGGCCCGGGGAATGGGGGCGGACGCCATTGTAATGGTTCGCTTCTCCTCTGCGTCTGTCATGGACGGCGCTGCGGAAATTCTTATTTATGGAACGGCGGTAAAATTTGTCGACTAACAGGGCGACCTGTTTTCACACCAAAAAAGGATACACAAGATGGAGATGACGAACATGCGAAGGTTGGAACTAAACGATTTTAGAAGCTACTCATTTTTGTCCGGGCTGCGTATTTCCCCGGACGGCGCACAGTCCGTGCTGTCGGCGGCCAAGGCCAACGAGAAAAACGGCTACGACGCCCACCTGTACCTGCTGCGAAACGGCGAGACCATCCGCCTGACCGCCACCGCCAAGGAAAAGCTGTTCATCTGGGACACCGCCGACACCGTCCTGTTCGCCAACGAACGGGATCCCGAGCTGCAAAAGCGCCGGGAGGAAGGCATGGAGCTGACCAGCTTCTACCGCATCTCCACCAACGGCGGCGAGGCCTCCGAGGCGTTTGTGCTGCCGGTAACAGCCACCGGCATCGAAAAAATCGACGACGGCCTCTACGCCGTCATGGCCGTGGTCGACTGCGACCGGGACGACTTCTCCCCGGTAGACCGGAAAAAGACCCCCGACGCCTTCAGCCAAAAGAAAAAGGACAGCGAAAAATGGCATGTAGTGGATGAAGTGCCCTTCTGGTTCAACGGCGCGGGCTTCACCAACAAAACCCGCCACCGCCTGTTTGTGTACAACGAGAGCAGCGACACCCTCACCCCTGTCTCCGACGCCGCCATCGACGCCATGGAAATGAAGATAGCCCCCTGCAAACAGTGGATCGCCTACACCGCCAGCCGCTTCGAAAACGGCGTAAAATGCCGGTTTGATGACCTGTATCTCTATGAAATCGCAACCGGCACCTCCCGCCTGGTGCTGGATAACCGGCTGGAGCTCTCCAGCATCGCCTACTGGAACAGCAAGCTTGTCATCGCGGGAACCGAAGCCAAGAACCACGGCGGCAACGAAAACCCCTGCTTCTGGATGCTGGACACCAAAACCGATGAACTGACCTACTTCGCCGACTACGACAACTGGATCGGCACCACCGTCGGCAGCGACAGCCGCATGGGCGGCGGCCACCACTTCATCGTCAAGGGAGACAAGCTGTACTTCAACGCCGCCGTCGTCAACAACGCCGACCTCTTCACTCTGGATCTTCACACCGGCGCCATCGACCGCATCACCGGCGCAGACGGCTCCTTCGACTTTTTCGACATCGCCGACAGCGGCATCCAGGCCGTCGCCTTCCTGGACGACCGCCTGCAGGAGGTCTATCAGGTAAACGGCACAGCCTACACCCGCCTGACCTCCTTCAACGAAAGCATCCACACCGAAATCCTCTACAGCAAGCCGGAGCACCACACCATCACCGACCCGGAGGGCTTTGTCATCGACGGCTGGGTCATCCCCCCGGTGGAATACCAGAAGGGCCGGCAGTACCCCGCCATCCTTCACATCCACGGCGGCCCCAAGACCATCCAGGGCGACGTCTACTTCCACGAAATGCAGCTGTGGGCGGCCCGGGGCTACTTTGTGCTCTATTGCAACCCTCGCGGCAGCGACGGCAAGGGCAACGTGTTCGCCGATATCCGCGGCAAGTACGGCACCTGCGACTACGACAACATCATGCAGTTTACCGATGAAATGCTCAAGGCCTACCCGGATATGGACAGCTCCCGCATGGGCGTCACCGGCGGCTCCTACGGCGGCTTTATGACCAATTGGATCATCGGCCACACCGACCGGTTCAAGTGCGCGGCCTCTCAGCGCAGCATCTCCAACTGGATCAGCAAGGCCAACACCACCGACATCGGCTACTTCTTTGTGGAGGATCAAAACCAGGGCGATACCTGGGAAAGCCACGAAAAGCTGTGGTTCCACTCCCCCCTGAAATACGCCGACAAATGCACCACTCCCACCCTGTTTATCCACTCCGACAACGACTATCGCTGCTGGCTGCCGGAGGGCATCCAGATGTTCACCGCCCTGAAAATGCAC
>JAJDGX010000041.1 GCA_030265885.1 Ruminococcaceae bacterium OttesenSCG-928-L11
TCCTGGCCTCCAGAACCGGGCGCAGGTTCATGCTCAGCCCCTCTCCGCGATTACGGCGATACTCTACCACCTCGATGGCATTGGCCTCCCGGATGTTCAGCTTGCCACAGTCGGGACAGCTTTCCGTTTCCCCGGCTCTTTCAAATGTAAAATGACACGCGTCACAGGTGTACATCGCCACAATGAATTCCCCCATACCCTCAATCAATCCACGCCAGAATTTTCAGTATTTCCGTCAGGCGCTCATTTGCCCTGGAGCTGTGCGGAGCCTGTAAATACAGCGCCTCCAGCAGCGTCAACGCCTTTTCCTTGTCCAGCTGTTCTATCGCCGTCTGCTTCATCTTTTCCGGCAGCTCCGGGTCATATATGCTTTCCGGCTTGAACTGGCGAACCAGATAAACCAGATCATGATCGCAAAAGAAGTTCCACATCAGCTCATCGGTGTACGCTTCTTTTTCTTCCGCTTCTCCAGTGTACCAGTAAGGAGACACATTCGCGAAATACGCCAGCACGGCAAGAGGTCTAATCTTGATCGCGCCGGTTCGACAGACGTTTAGAAATACAGCCTCCGAAATGTTTGCCAGCATAATCATATCGTTTTTCTGCGTGTTGCTGCAAGCTTTGTAATCATCAGCGAACCGCTGCTTTGTCAGCTCCTTGTCCACGCTCAATTCAACGGTGGTCTTAGACGGCAAATGATGTAAGACTTCCTTTGTGATCATTGTCATGTCCTCCGCATCGTTACAGAATCAGCAGCTCCTTAATTTTGTCCAAATCCTCCTTGGCGCCGATGCTGCCCTCCGCACGGATATACAGCGCTTCCAGCAGCTTCACCGCTGCGTCATATGGAATCTTCCGGGTGATACCCTTATCTTGATCGGAGGCGTATGTCTCCCTGACTGTATCCGGCATATCCGTCACCGCTTCCCATGGCGTTATTTTGTGCATATTTATTATATCCGTAGCCCCATGCCACGGTCAATATTGTTTGACTTTCCCTTTACACAATGGTAAAATGAACCTGAACCAAGACAACAAAAAATGCCACTAGCCCCGCCGGAGCTGCGAACTCCAACGGGGCCGTACACAAAGGTGAGAGTAGCACCTCTGCAACGTTCCTTTCGGAACGCTGTGGCTTGTTCAGTATACCAAATCGCAGCATCCTTTTCAAGCGGGACGGTATGATGGGCAGGCATGAGCGCATTGGGATAAGCGCGCATGAGGGTAACACCTTCATGCGCGTTTTTTGTTTGCTCTTTGGTTCCCGGTCGCCCATGTTGGGCGTATGCCCTTGCGCCGGACAGCATCTGTCCGGCGCGGGGTTCACACCGGGAGCAAAGTTGCAGACTGGAAAGACAGGCCGGTCCTGTTTGCTTTGCCCCGCTTTTATGGCGGGGCCTTTCTCGTTCTGCGCGGAAAGGATTAGTAGACATGAACGAAACAGATTACGAGCAGCTCTACCACCTGATGAACCGCCGCCGCGGCGAGGAGCTGCGCCAAATGGAGGCGTTCCGCGAAGCCTACGATGCTCTGCTGGATGCTTTCATCGAGACAGACCGGCAGCTTGCCGACTGTGCCGAGCGGCAATCGGAACCGGTGTTGGAGGCGATCTCCAGCCACTACAAGCTTTTGGATAGCGTTGACCGCCAGATTGACGCATTCCTGTTTCGGCTGGATCACCGCTTCCACCTGAAACGTGTCGCTGCCGCCAGGGCTGCGATGCAGATCCTTGCGATGGATGAAGAAAAGATCTCATCCATGGGCATCCTGTATGAAAAGGTAGCAGAGGTCATCGGCGTCACTAAGTATGGCGCTGAGCGCAATCTCCGCTCCTATCGCAAAGCGGTGGCAGAGGCCAACACAGATTTCTATCGCCTTAGCCTTGCCCAGCACAATACCAATAACGCCGATTTCTACTGGAACGCCCTGCGCCTATTCAAGCAGGAAATGCGGCAGCCCACACCGTAGACCTTGGGAATATGCCGGGCAACGCCACGGCTATAGTAGCGGCAAGGCCGCTTCAGCAACCACCTGCCATCGGCGAGGGGTTACGGGGGTTCGGGGCACTCCCCGACAAGCTGGGAGTAGCATAATGTATGCTACTCCCCATGCTTGCGTGAACTGAGTGTCCTGCGGTATAATCATAGAGATATGCGATTATATTCAGGCTAATAGTGAATTTCGCCATGTCAGAACTATCTGGCCTTGAAGCCAAAGTGTTTAGGGGGATCCGCTAGCTATGGTTTACTCAGGCGGTTGACGTGCGTAATGCACTTCGAGAACTTCCACAAAAACCATATAGTCTTATTGTGGTTTTATCTCGCCGCTCCTTTGGCGAGCTGTTATCCATAATTGCTCAACTAAACGCAACAACTTCTCTGCCTATTCTGGTTTTAGCTGAGAAATATATCGGAATAGATAAAATCACAGCGATACACCGCGGCGCAGATGAATATCTGCCAATTCCGGAAAATATATCCGAAGCCGCCGCAAGCGGCCTTTCCCTGATCCGCAGGCACAACACAGATGAAAGTCACAGAGCAAACACAATCATCTGTGGCGAACTGAAAATAGATGTTGGATTCCGCAAAGTTTATGTCAATGAGCAGGTTGCATTGACAGGGAATTCCGAGTTTGAATTTCTGTATCTTTTATCGAAGAATATAGGGCGCACTTTCAGCCCTGAATACATCTATCAGCATATTCACGGAAGTGATCGCGAAATCATAAATACCCGGAATGCAATTAGTTCCCTGGTCAAGCGGATTCGGAAGAAGCTAAAAAAAGCGTCGGCATCCACCGAGATCATCCAAACTGTGTGGATGGAGGGCTACAGGATCAACGCAGGGTAAAAAACTTGCATCGTAGGCGAATCAGTCACACATAATCAATGAGCCGTTCTGTCTTGTGATGCGCGGTATAACCAGCAAAAATTGACGCGCTCATTATTTCCGTATTATAATGGGGGCATAATCAACCTGACATATATCTGGCAGATGAAAGGGGTAGCTATGCCTCCTAAAAAAACAAACTATCTCCCCCTGTTGATGCTTCCCATCATCATTGTTGTATGCCTTGGGCTGTGGTCGATTCAGGTGACGCCGCTCAATCACATCAGCTCCGAAACCGCCACCTACGACCTTCGTGACATTGATTTCAGCGAATCCATCGCCAATGTCAACCGCACGGTGGAGTATGTGCCGGGGGTATTGCTCACCCCTGATGAATTTACGGCGCGGGAAGATATAATCGTTGGCACCATTCCGGAGGATGTCACGGTGGCTACCATGCGGATTCGGCTGCTGCTGCCGGAGGGCATACAGTACGGGCTTTGCGGCTATAGCACCAACTACGCGAGTCATGTCTATGTCAACGGGAAATGGCTTTTTACAGACGGAAAACCGGGCTATTCTCTTGCGGAGGAATCAGGGCGAGAGCGTTACCACTTTTTCAGTGCGGAGCCGCAGGACGGCGCCATAGAAATTGTGATTGCCACAAGCTCCTTTTCCCATAAGGATACCTTTAGCGGCATGGAATGGTGTATCGGTGACTATCAAAAGGTGCGCACCTTCTATGTACAGTATACCTATGCGCCCATCGTCATCATGGCGTGGTATGTGCTGCTTGCCCTTGTGTTTCTGCTGCTTTTCCTATCCCTGCCCGCGCATGGCGTCAACGGTTGGCTGACGCTGCTTGCGGTTGTGATGGCATTACGCACCGGCTTTAGCCAATCGAAACCCCTGCTTAGTTTGTTTCCGGGAATAGAATGGGGCACCGGCTTTCGCATCGAGAAAATGGCCGAGCCGGTAATGGTCATACTGCTGCTGCTCATATTTCACTTTGAATTTCCGGGGATGCTGCCCAAGTGGGCCAAGGGCATTATCATCGGCATTTCCGGGACGATATGCGTGCCGTATCTGCTGCTGGACACCAACACGTTGAGCCATTTCAGCACGATCAACCGCCTGCTGCTCTACATCCTCATTGCGGTGATGAGTCTCGTTTCGCTGCTGGCGCTGCGCAGACGAAACACGCGGCCTAGCATTCCACAATGGATCATGTTCGCCGGAATTGTAATGATTCTATTCGCCAGTGTGTGGGATCTTTGCTATTATGGCAGCAACCCGCTTGGCGCGGTATTTGCGCTGATGCAGCCGGTCATGGTGATCTTTTCCATGTTCATGCTGGTGTCGGCTATGCTGACCACTTTGCAAAAAACCGCCGACGCTGAAAACGAAGCCGCCAAGCTGCGGATTGGTATGCTGGAAAAGGAAACGGAGATGGGAAACGCCCGCACCGCCATCATGCTTTCTCAAATCCAGCCGCATTTCCTGTACAATACCTTGGCCGCGATACAGGATTTGTGCGGTACCGATGCGGCGCAGGCGGAAACCACTGTGCAGGATTTTTCCATCTATCTGCGCGGCAATCTTGACTCCCTCTCACTTAAAGCGCCGATCCTGTTTGAGCAGGAGCTGGAGCATGTGGAGCTCTACATATCGCTGGAAAAAAAGCGGTTTCGTGAGCGGCTGCAATATGAATTTGACATCCAATCGGGGGGCTTTCCATTGCCTGCCCTAACCTTGCAGCCCATTGTGGAAAACGCCGTGCATCACGGCGTAACGCAGCGCGACGAGGGCGGCAAGGTCATCATCCGCTCGTGGGAGGATGATGAGAATTGGCATATTGCAGTAGAGGACAATGGAGTTGGCTTTGACCCCAGCGCACCGCTAACAGACGATAGAACCCATATTGGAATCAGCAATGTGCGGTATCGGCTGGAGGTTTTGTGCGGCGGCGCGCTGGAAATACAGAGTACGCCCGGTGTCGGTACAATCGCCACGATCACCATTCCGAAGGGAGGCAAGCCCAAATGAACATCATCGCAGTAGACGATGAGCAAGCAGCGCTGAACATATTGGAAAAAGCAATCCGTCAGGCCGTACCGGATTGCAGCCTTGCCTGCTTTACCACAGCGACATCGGCACTTGAACACGCAAAAACAGCAAGGCCGGATGTTGCTTTCCTTGACATAGATATGTCGCGGATGAACGGGCTGACCCTTGCGAAGCATCTAAAGGACATTTACGGCAAAACCAACATTGTGTTTGTCACAGGGCATTCCCAATACACGGGCAGCGCCATTGCCCTGCGCGCCTCTGGCTATATTATGAAGCCTGCCACGGCGGAGCGCGTGAAGGAGGAGCTCGAAGAACTGCGGCACCCGTTGGAATTGTCCGAGGAGGGCGTGAGGATTCGGTGCTTTGGAAGCTTCAGCGTTTTTGTCGATGGGCAGCTCCTGGTATTTCCAAACGCCAAAGCGAAAGAACTGCTTGCCCTGTTGGTGCATAAGTATGGCGACGATGTGAGCAACGCAGAGATTGCCGCTGTATTATGGGAGGACAAGCCCTACGGTTCTTCTCTGCAATCTCAAACGCGTCGGGTGCGCGGGCAACTATCGAAAGTATTAAAGGGCGCAGGTATTGATGACATTGTCGTGAAAGGCTTTAACAGCATCGCGGTCGATGTCAAAAAGGTAGCCTGTGACTACCACGAATTTCTCAAAGGCAACACCGCCGCGCTGAACACCTACACGGGAGAGTACATGAGCGAATACAGTTGGGCGGAATTTACTGCCGCATATTTGGAAAGAAGAAAGTAATCGCGTCATTTTCCTCAAACAGCCTAAAACTTTTTTTAGTTTTAGGCTGTTTTTTTCATTCTGATGTTGCGGGGTGTGTTGCGGGTGGGTTTGTATAATGGAAAAGAACAAGCAGGAGGTGGTGTTTGAATGACAATCATGGCGGTGGACAACTACTGCCAACGACTGGAGGATTTCGCTAGGTGCCTGCGAGAATCCTACCCCGACGATACTATTGTATATTTTGCCGATCCGTTCCGGGCGGTACAGTACATCAACAGGCATCCGGTAAGCATTGTATTTGTTGATCTGGAGTTGCGCCCCTTTGATGCGTTTAAATTTGCGGAGCTTGCAATGAAGTTTTGCGGCAGCACAAAGGTTTGTATTATCACCGACAATATAGAGAACTGCGAATACATAGCGATGGAGTGTGATAGCAACATTTTCGGTTCGTTGGCGCGTCCTGTGTCGGAGGAGGGGCTGCGGCAGATTGTAGTATAGTGCTGACATGCTCAAGGATGGCAAATCACGGCGAAGGCCGCTTGCCCAATTGGTAAAATTTATTTTAGGAGGATGACCATGAGCAAAACAATGAACAGATTGTTGTCGCTGGTTTTGGCGGTGGCAATGGTGCTGACACTAAATGTTCCAGCACTGGCAACAGATTTAGACATCGAAACTGACCTGACCATCGGACACTCGGGAATAATTACCGGGTTTATGGCAATCGAATCGGTGAAGGTGGACAAGGGAACCCCGGAGGATGAGATTCCATTCCCCGATGCAGTCGAGGCAATGGTATTGCCCGATGGCGATGACATGATTACCACCCCCACACAAATCTCCGCGAGCGGCTGGAGCTGTGTGGAGGGCGGAGGTTACATAGCCGACCAGGAAGGCTCATACAGCTTTGAGCCAACGTTCATCCTGCCGGAAGGCGTGACCTTGGGTGAAGGCGTGGAACTGCCTTGCGTTTCGGTAGAGGTTGAAAGCGCGAAGGTTGGGTTTGCGCCGATGTCTGGAATTTCGACACAAGCGAATCTTGCCTTCACAGTGACAAATGTTGTGAGGAAGGATGCGAACACGGTCACCGTTTCAGTTACTTCACAGAACATGTGCACATTCACTGGGTCGGTGTCAAACTCAGATTCGTTGACAACCCACATGCAGGTTACAACACAATCCGATCCTAAGAGCCAAGCACTTGTGATGGGTCAAAGCACAAGCTTTGATTTTACATGTACCAATATGCTTTATGTTTACGTGAGTGATGGGAATACTGTTGAAAGATATAATGTTCCACCTCTTCCGGAAAATGCCCCAACCACCGACACACTTGACCTGACATTCACTAGCGAAGACAAAGTATTCATCGGCAGCAACGGCGGAACGGCAACTTGGAATCAAAACGATACCATACTTACACTTAATAACTTCCAGCACGAGACAACTGCCGCGACGGCAGTCGAGCTTCCTGGGGGCGCAAACACAACGATCGTACTGAACGGAGCAAACTCAATCGTCAGCATCTCCAATAATTCTAGTGAAGCATTCGGAATTTACGCTTGGGGTCAGTTGGAAATCGCGAAAGGCGATGGCGCAACAACCGCTACACTCAATGTGAATTCCGGCAATTCACTGGGGTTTGTCGATAGTATCGGTGTTAATGTGCGTGGAAACCTTATTGTCAATGACGGCTGCACACTGACCGGCGTTAGTGGCACATCAGGACGTGTGAGCATTGGCATCAGAGCAAGCGGCAATATAACTGCCAATGGAATAATCTCGGGCAGTGCTTCTAAATCCTATAGCAACAACTATGGAGTTGAGTCATACGGCGATATAACTGTAACCAACGGATCAGTAACCGGAACCGGTGCGGAAGCTACTGATGCTGAAAGCGATGGCGTCCATGTGGGTAAAAGCATCACTGTTAATAACGGCCGTTTATCGGGTACAGGCGGTGACGCTTACAGCAGTACCGGTATTTATGCAAATACTGACATTTCGCTTTTAGGGAGCAGCACGGTTGAAGGCAATGGCAGCACAGCGAGTGGCGGTCTGAGCCGCGGCGTCCACACGGATACCCTTTCTGTCGCAGGTTCTTCCACAGCCGAGGGCAATGGCGGCACAACGAACAGCGCTGATCGCGCAAGCACAGGAATTTATGTAAAAAATATTACAGTAGCCGCTACAGCTACCGGCTCAATTACAGGCACAGGCGGTACAGCGACCGCAGGCGACAGCATTGGCATTGACGTATACAACGGCTCCCTTAACGCTGCCGGCAGTGTCACTGTCAAAGGCACAGGCGGCACAGCGAGTAGTAGCTTTGGCATCTATGTAAGCAGCGCTTCTGCGCAAACCGTCAACGATGACGCATCAGTCATCGGAGAAGGCATATACTCTGGCATTTGCACAAGCACGGCGTTCACAACATCCAGCGGCTCTGTCAAAGCTGAGGGTGGCGCAGATGACAACGCCACTGACACACTGACCTATTCGGATCCAAACTATGAAGCGGACTACACTGTCGCACAATACGTCAAGTTGACAGCTGGTGGGAGTTCCCTTGCCACAGCACCAACAGTTACCGCAACTGCGGGCGACGGTGAAGTCGAGCTGAGCTGGACAGCAGTGGCAGATGCAGATGGCTACAAGATCTATATGAATGGCCAAGAAGCCTCAACAGTCGCCAGCTCACCTGCAACAATACCAGGCTTGACAAATGGCACTGAGTACACGTTTGAGGTGGAAGCGGTCGACAATAATGGTCAGCCTATCAGCGAAAAGGGTATGATTAAGACGACTCCTGTGGCGGCATCCAGCAGCGCACTTGACTACAGCATTTATTTTGACGGCGAAAAATTCCGGAAAAATACTTCGGACGGCGATGAAATATCTTCATCTGATCTTCCGACTGGGCTGAGCGTTGAAGGCGGCGTACTCAAACTGAATAGTGTTAGCTTAACATCATCGGCAGTCAACGCCTTGATCCTCCCCTTGCCTACTACAGTGGAGTTGACCGGAACAAATACGATTAGATGCGAGTATGATGGCACTAACGAATTTCTTGCTGTAAGGGGTATTAACGCTGTAAACGGTATGACGGTCAAAGGAAGCGGCACTCTCAACGCAATCGCCGCGCGTACACAGGACATTGGTCTAACTCTGCAGGGAATCTACGCTACAAATTTGACTGTCGAGGAAGGCGCAAATGTAAACGCAAGCGTAGAGACAACCGGTAATACCAGTGATATATATGGAATTTGGGTTGATAACTTGACCCACAACGGCACGGGCGCAATCAGGGCGAATGCGACAAGTGGATCGACAGGGGTTATGAGTGGAATATATGTAACGAAGTCGATCTCTATCACAGGCACAGGCAAAGTTGTGGGCATCGGTGGAAACTTTGGCGCTCAAATCAAAAGCGCAGACGGCATAAAAGCTGTGGGCACTGCCGACGTCAGCGGCTCTTCACCATCCGAGCTGACGTTTGAAAACGGCTTGTTTAAGGCAGGAAGCACTTATGCCAAATACGTCGAGATGACAAAAGCCAGCGGCGGCTCCCTCCTCGATGCGCCAACAGTGACCGCAACTGCGGGCGATGGGAAAGTCGAGCTGAGCTGGACTGAGGTGACAGGCGCATATGGCTACAAGATCTATATGAATAGCCAAGTAGCCTCGACAGTCGCCAGCTCACCTGCAACAATACAAGGCTTGACAAATGGCACTGAGTCTACGTTTGGGGTGGAAGCGGTCGACAATAGTGGTCAGCCTATCAGCAAAAAGGGCGAAGTTAAGGCCACTCCTACAGCGGGCGGCAGCGGCACCGCACCCAGCGCCACCGTAAGCGACAAGACAGTTACAGGAAAAGTCGGCGAGGCTATGCAAGCCACTGAAATAACAGTAACACTTGTAAATGATAAAATCTCGAAAGATGTGGAGAACACCAGTGCTTACGTTACCGGAATGGTTCAGAATTTGCTCCCTGGACTGGAAGTGAAAGCAGCAAACAACTTACGTAAGGGCGACACCTCGTTTATCTTATGTATTACCGGAACGCCAACTGTAGCAGCAAGCGGTGTGATTCGCATTAAAATCTCAGGCGGAATCCTCGAAGGCGGAAATAGCATTATCACCGATGAGAACGCAAACACAAAATGGAGCATTCTTGGAGACGGCATTCCAACAAACTATACGGTCAGTGTTTCCGCTTCTCCATCCAATGGCGGTAGCGTATCCGGCAGCGGCACATTTGCAGAGAACACCAGCCAAACCGTTACTGCAACCGCCAACAGCAACTACCGCTTTACTGGCTGGACAGAAAATGGCGCAGCAGTCAGCACCAGCGCAAGCTATACCTTTACCCTGACCGGAAATCGCAACCTTGTTGCCAACTTCACCTACACCGGAGGCAGCGTCGACAGCAGCGACTCCGACAGCGGCTCCAGCGACCGCGATTCCGGCAGCAGCACAGCCTCTACACCAACGCCTAATCCGTGGCTAGAGCCCAACCCGGCCCAAACCCTTTCCAACGATGCCAACAGCAAAAACAGCGAGGTTGCTCGCACCAAATCCAGCGATACCTACGGTGTGCGCAAAGCATCATGGAGCAAGTTTGCCGAAGGCCAGCAGTACCAGCATGACACCATGGACGGCAATGCCGTGGCGGTTCGCCTGTACATCGGCAATCCTACCGCCATGAACCGCGACACCTATGTCACCGGCCATATAAGCGGCAGCGCCGTTGAAAAAAGAAAGACACACTTCGAGAAATGGTTCAGCAACAAGCTTCAGGTTATCCACATGGATGAATCTGAGTCTTGGGGCCAAAAGGTGGAAATCGCCGCCAAGGTTGACCTGAGCGGCATGGATACCGATAATCTGTACATCTACAGCTATGACGCAAAAACCAATTCTTACACCCGCGTCAGCAAAGAGAAATATTGGATTGATAAAAACGGTTATCTGCACTTCTACACCGAACTGGCTGGAGACATCATCATCAGTGACGGTGAGTTGGAAAAGAAATAAACATCAAACCCAATAATAGCAATCAGCCGCCGTTCGCCTTTTGGGGAACGGCGGCTTCTCTTGTTTTACTATATTATCGAGGGAGGAAATGCATGGCTTATCAAATATTGGTGATCGATGACAATACGTCGATATTCGTCCAGGTAAAGCAGGAATGGGAAAGAAACGATGCGATGCTTACTCAGGCGGTTGACGTGCGTAATGCACTTCGAGAACTTCCACAAAAACCATATAGTCTTATTGTGGTTTTATCTCGCCGCTCCTTTGGCGAGCTGTTATCCATAATTGCTCAACTAAACGCAACAACTTCTCTGCCTATTCTGGTTTTAGCTGAGAAATATATCGGAATAGATAAAATCACAGCGATACACCGCGGCGCAGATGAATATCTGCCAATTCCGGAAAATATATCCGAAGCCGCCGCAAGCGGCCTTTCCCTGATCCGCAGGCACAACACAGATGAAAGTCACAGAGCAAACACAATCATCTGTGGCGAACTGAAAATAGATGTTGGATTCCGCAAAGTTTATGTCAATGAGCAGGTTGCATTGACAGGGAATTCCGAGTTTGAATTTCTGTATCTTTTATCGAAGAATATTGGGCGCACTTTCAGCCCTGAATACATCTATCAGCATATTCACGGAAGTGATCGCGAAATCATAAATACCCGGAATGCAATTAGTTCCCTGGTCAAGCGGATTCGGAAGAAGCTAAAAAAAGCGTCGGCATCCACTGAGATCATCCAAACTGTGTGGATGGAGGGCTATAGGATCAACGCAGGGTAAAAAACTTGTATCGTACATCGTGTCAGAATATGCGATATCTGACAGAAGCTTGACAGATTCGTGACAGAGGTTTGACATTTTTCTACTGTATAATATCCTTATTGACATATAATTCCATAAGGATATTGTATGATATTGTCACAAACGAATTGCCATCATCAATCACATAGAAAGACCGCGTTTCCTCTCAGGGGAAGCACGGTCTTTTTTTATTCGACTAAAAAACGGTTATTCCTTGATATTTACCCAAGCAATTACAACAAAACAGAAAAAACTAACCAAGGGAGGGGCAAATTCGCCTCTCCCTTGTCAATTTATACGGCATTTTGGCGGCTCCATTCTGTAGGTTGCCGCTCCCCGCCATCCAGTCTGTTTCACCCGTAACCCCACGAAACAGACTGGAGGAATAAAATGTCAATGTCAAGTAAGGCCAGAAAAAAGTACCGTCCCGATTATGGCATGCTGTATCCCGATGTTGAGGTCAGCAAGGATGTACTGATTGCGCTGAAAGAAAGCGATTGCAAGATCGAATATGCAGAATACGATTTGAAACGGGAGCGCCTCATCGTAGATTCCGAGACGGGTGCCGTCACAGTGATCCCCAGCAGAGAGGATTCGTTAGAGCGGTTGCTGGATCAGGACAAGCAGTTCCGTGATGAGCGACCAAGTCTGGAGGAGCTAGTTGTTGAGGCGCTGTACACACAGGAACTACGGCAAAAGCTGCACCAGTGCCTTGCAATGTTAGATGCTGATGAGCGGGCGTTGGTTCGTGCTTTGTTCTTCATGAAAACCACCGAGCGGGAATATGCCAAATGTATGAACCTATCCAAGACAGCCATCCATGCTCGGAAGATAAAAATATTGGATAAGCTCCGTTTATATTTGGATGCGTAATTATATTTTTGTCTTTATTTTAGACCAGACCGCAGTCTCAACCGGGAAGTAAGTGAGAGGCTCCAGGCATTTTCCTCTCACTTGCACCTTGACAAACACCGGCGAGAGCCGGTCATAGCTCAGGCACATCGGGTAACATTACCCTCCGCACCGCGCGCAATGATCGCCCGGCCAGACTGGCCGGAGCAGGAGCGCCCTCCCTCGAAAGAGGCTTGGCAGACAAAAGGTGCGGAGGCCACAATGATACTTCGCGGGGAATCCCCGCGCTCGCTGAAAGGATAGGCGGGAGAAGCGTCGCCCCGGCTGAAACAGGCCGGGGGGAGTTTCTATGTGCGGCAATGCCGCGGCCCGATGTGTAATCCATCACATTCATATATTTACTGCTTAACGGCAGGGATATCGCGGACAAGCTGCTTCTGGTGGCTTGCCCGCGCCACCGTGCCGTTAAGCGATGACTGCAAAAGGGGTGAGTCTATTGCATCCACATGAAATTATCACATCCATCCCGCCGGAGATTATCGAGCGGTATAGGAATGGCTTAACACCGGTTTTCCTCGCCTATGGCTGCGTGCTGCTGGAGGGATTTACCGGAATCGCGTATGTCTACAAGGCTGTCAACTTGGCAACCGGGAAGCGGGCCCACTTATGCCAGCTCCGCGCACGGCTGACGACCTCCTGCTATGGGCAGATGGCGGATCGTGTTCGCTGGTGCGATGTCTCGGACACCGGCCGCATGGAGATCGATGCCCGCTTGGGCAAGCGAGTGAGCCGGGACAAGCTGTCCTCGATCCAGACCACTATCTTCGAGGAATTTCTCCCCTCCCATGGCTACAGTGTTCGCACCCAGCAGATGGAGCTGGCGGCGCATATCCTAGACGCTCTCTGCCGCCGAGACATCTCACTGGCTGAGGCCGAGGTTGGCAGCGGGAAAACCCTCGCCTACCTCATCGCCGCCGCCATGGTCAAGCGCGGCCGGTACAACGATGATTGGGTTAAGCAGAACCATCTGCCATATATCGCAGCAATGCCGGTGGTGATCGCCACCTCCAGCATCGCGCTGCAGAAGGCGATTGTCCGGGATTACATACCGCAGCTCTCCTGCATCCTGATGGAGCACGGCGTCATCAACACGCCGCTGACCTGCGTACTGCGCAAGGGGCGCGAGCACTTTCTCTGTGAAAAGCGGCTGCGCACATTCCTGCGTTTCGAGTGCGACCCGGACACCAAAGAGCACCTTGCCTCTCTGCTGGACAAGCGGTCCGGCATTGATCTGGGCGAAATGGAGGGCATCACACCATATATCAAGAGCCGAATCGGTGTCGCAGGGCGCTGTGACCCCACATGTCCCCAATATCGGCGTTGCCGCTATCTCGCCTACCTACAGGATGCCCAGTCGGATCAGTACGATTTTCAGATCTGCAACCACCAGTATCTTTTGGCAGACATTCTGCGCCGCAGGGATGATGGCTCGCCTCTGATTCCAGATTATCAAGCTGTTGTCATCGATGAAGCGCACAAGTTCCTCCCCCCTGCCCGGCAGATGTATGGCATCGAGCTGTCCTGCCGTGAGATCGCAGCAATCACAGACGATATCCGCAACTTTGTTTTCCGGCAGGGTGAGAGCGGAAACAAAGTTTGGCGCGCCGCCAAAAGGCTGGCCGAGCAATCGGAGCGGCTGTTCTCGCTTTTGGCTGAAGGCATCCCCGCTGACCCTGATGATGAAACGGATCGCTTTGCTGCGGCTATGGACGAGCAGGTCACCCGACATCTTTGCCGCATACAGCATTTCTGCGAGACACTGGTGCGGGAGCTGAGCGAGGTTCATGTTCTGGTGCGCTACAAGGGCCGCTACGCACAGGTGCTCTGGGAACTTGCGCGCATCCGGGAGCGGGCCTCTGCGCTGGAGCAGCACAGCGAGCTGATCTGCTGGATTGAGCTTGCCCGCCAGTCGGGCGATGAGCTTACCCTCCATGCCATTCCCAAGAATCTGGATGAGTGCCTCCATCGCGACCTTTGGAGCAAGGGTCTCCCCATCATCCTCACATCGGGTACCCTTTCCGCGGCGGGTAATTTTGGCCGCATCAAGCGCAGCCTGGGCTTGCACCGGCTGCCGCCCTCCCGCCTGATGGAAACCAGCAAGCCCTCGCCCTTCGATTATTACAACAACACATTATTGTATATCAGCGAGGCCGTACCGTTCCCGGACAGCAAAAACCGCGACTACATTGTCGCCGTTGCCGATGAGGTTGAACGGCTGATCCATGCATCCCATGGGCACGCGGCGGTGCTATTCACCTCGTATAACGCGATGGGGCAGGTATATGCCATCTTGAAGCAGCGCGGGATTCCCTTCCCACTGTTCCGGCTGGATCGGGGCGGCACTGGCGCCATTGACCGCTTCAAGCAAAGCGGTAACGGCGTACTGTTCGCCTCCGGCGCGATGTGGGAGGGCATCGATATTCCCGGCGACGCCCTGTCCATGCTGATTCTGGTCAAGCTGCCCTTTGCCGCCCCCGACCCGATCAGCGATTATGAGCGCACACTCCATCCGAATGGAGAAGCCTACCGGGATCGCGTGCTCATGCCGGAGATGCTTGTCCGTTACAAGCAAGGCCATGGGCGGGGCGTTCGCACCGAGACCGATACCTGCGTGTTCGCCATGCTGGACTTTCGGTTGCGCCTGGGTGCGGCTTATCGAGCGCCGGTATTGGCGGCGCTGCCCGCCTGCCGGGTCACATCGAATATATCCGACATTCCGACTTTCCTGCGGGAGAAAAAATCAGAGGAATATTTCAGATAGCTTTGGAGGTTACACCTTATGGAATATATAGCAAGTCGAGCTGCCAAGCCTGTCACCACCTATCATGAGGTGCAGGGGGACAAGGTTCTCTATCGCGTTACCAGTGTGTTCAAGGGCGAGATTGATCTGAAAACAGCTCTTGAGGATATGACGGTTCGCCGCGTTGCGCGAGAATCCTTATCTGCTTCGAATAAAGCGTGAACAGGCGCTGCTAAATCGGGCTGGTTATGGTAACATGGAGGAGCAATCATATTATCAAAACCAGCTTGTTTAGCCGCAATAGGAGGCTGTAGATAATGGCTAAGCAAAAGGAACACAGGGTGGGCATCTATGCCCGCCTGAGCAACGAGGATAAGCGCGCCGGTGAATCTGTTTCCATCGAAAATCAGGTGCTGATGCTTACGGCCCATGTAAAAAGTCAGGGCTGGGAGCTGGTAGAGGTTTATCGCGATGATGGCTTCAGTGGCACAAACCAAAACCGGCCGGCGCTCCAGCAGATGCTGGCGGATGTCAGGCGCGGGCGCATCAACGTTGTGCTCATCAAAGACCTCAGTCGCTTGGGTAGGAACTACCTTGAGGTCGGCACGCTGCAGGAGGAATTTTTCCCCGATCACGGCTGCGAGCTGATCTCATACACCGAAAAGATGGATGAAATGGCCGTTTTTCGTAATTTCTTCAATCAGCAGTACAGCAAGGACACCAGTAAAAAGGTGCGCTCCGTCAAAAAAATGTGTGCACAAAACGGCAAATACATGGGTACCTATTGTCCGTATGGCTACCGCAGGAATCCTGAGAACAAGCATCAGTTTGTCATTGATGAGAACACAGCGCCGATCATTCGCAAAATATTCGAGCTGCGTGTGCAGGGCAAGGGCTACAAGGCCATTGGCAACTACCTCAACGAATCCGGTGTCATCCCCCCGCGGGATTACTACTATCAGCAGAAAAAGCGCGAGAATACAACGAATATTAACCACTGCTGGTGCGATGGCACTGTAAAAGCGATTTTGGAAAATGAGGTTTACATCGGCAATCTGGTGCAGGGAAAAGTGGGCACGGTGTCTTACAAAAACCACAAAACCGTTGCCAAGCCCAGAGAGGAATGGATTCGCGCCGAGGGCACCCATGAAGCCATCATCGACCGGGAAATCTGGGATCAGGTACAGAAAATCGCCGAGAAACGGTACCAGCCCCGCAAGCAGCGGGATGGCGCTGCCAGTATTTTCTCCGGTCTGCTGGTCTGCGCTGATTGCGGCTTCAAAATGCGGATTCTATCGAAAAAGCAGGTGCGCAAAAGTGGGAAGGTCTACCGTCATACCAGCTTTATCTGCGGCAACTATGGCCGCAGCGGCAAGGCGGCATGCACCACCCACACCATTGAGGAGGGCGCTCTACATGAGCTGGTTGCGGAGCAAATCCGCGCACACGCCCGGATGGTGGAGTATGACGAATCGCGGATGATCGAGGATATCCTCCAGGTTCAAAATGATGAATCCCAGACCAGCCGCACGGCGTACCTCAGCGAGCTGAAAGCGCATCAAAATCGTCTTTCCATGCTGGAGCAGCTGATCGCCAAGCTGTACGAGGATCGACTGACCGGAACAGTGCCGGAGACGGTATTCCGGGGGCTTATCCAGAAATACGAGGCTGAACGCATTGACCGTCAGGAATCCGCGAAAAACCTTGAAAGCCGCATCCAAAGCATGCGGCAGAGTGCCAATGGCGCCAGCAAATGGGCGAAGATGATCCGGCAGTACACCATGCTGGAGGTGCTCGACGCCCAGATCCTTCTTCTGCTGGTAGACCGTATTGAGATTGGCGAGCCTGTTATGGTTCATGGTCAGCGGGTGCGGGATATCAAAATCGTCTACAATTATGTGGGCGATATCGGCAGTCTGCACGCAGCCGATGAGGCCGACTCGGGAGAGGCGGTGAGCGCATATGGACAGGCTGTTTAATGTCGGCGCTTACATCCGCTTGAGCGTTGAGGACGCCGCCTATGACAGCGATAGTGTGGAGCACCAACGTGAAATGCTCTCAAAGTTCATCGACATCATGCCCGGCTGGGTTCTGCACAAATTCTATATTGACAACGGATTTTCCGGGAGCACCTTCGACCGACCGGCCTTTCAGGAAATGATGCGGGATGTGCGGGAGGGGCGCGTTACCCTTTTGCTGGTGAAGGATCTCTCCCGCTTTGGCCGCAACTATTTGGAGGCCGGCCGGTATCTGGAGGAGGAGCTCCCCGCCTTGGGCTGCCGATTCGTGGCTCTTGGAGACAACGTGGATACAGGGTCTGGGGAGAATGATATCATTCCGTTTTTAAACGCGATGAATGATTTCTATCTGAAAAATTTAAGCGACCGTATCCGCTCGGTGCTCCACGCCAAGGCACAGGATGGACAGAAGCTGGGAATCGCGCCCTATGGCTATCGCCGTGATCCAGAGCATCACAACCGCTTGCTTGTAGATGAATGCGCTGCCGATGTGGTGCGCAGGATCTTTGAAATGAGGGCGAAAGGCACTGGTTATCCCACCATTTCCAAAACGCTGAATCTCGAAGGTGTTTTACCGCCCAGGCGCTACTATTTTGCGCAGAGGGGCTGGGATGACTCGGAAATCCGGGGCCGCCAGTGGATTACCTCTACCGTTTCCATGATTCTGAGGCGTGAAATATATATTGGCACCGCTGAGCAGCTTGTAAACAAGGTGATTTCGTATCGGAATCAGCGGCAGATCAAGCGTCCGGTAGAGGAGCGTGTCCGGGTGGAGAATGCCTTTCCCGCCATCGTTGATCGGGAGATCTGGGATGCGGTGCAGGAGATAAACCGTCAGGCTAAGGCGAAATCCTCCAATCGCCGCAAACCGCGAAGGAGTTTGTTTTCCGGGCTTCTTGTCTGTGCGGATTGTGGTGTGGCACTCACGCATTTCTATGCTCCCAGAACCTGCAATGGCGACAAACACAGCGAGTACAGCAACTACCAGTGCAGGACATTTCAGGCCACCGGTGGCGTAGCCTGCTCCAAGCATTATATCCGTGAAGCTATATTAAAAAAGCTTGTGTTGTCATATATCCATCAGTTAGCGGAGCAGATCACGCTAGATGAGGACGCGATGGTGCAGTCATTGACGATGCGAATGCTCGGCGACCGTGCCGCCTCCAAAAAGGAATCCGACCAAGAGCGCAAGCTTCTCCGGCAGCAACTTCAGAAGCTGGATGCGGCGGCAGCTCAGCTCTATGAGGATCGACTGATTGGCCTTGTATCGGAGAGTGAATTCCTCAATGCACTGCAAAAACGAGAAGCGGATCGGTTGGAAAAGGAGCAGCGACTTTCACTGCTGGAGCAATCCGAAGAGGAGGCTGCTGCAAAGCTGGCCGATGTCCAGCTTTGGATACGGCTCATCCGCGAGCGCAGCTCTCTGGAGGACGTGGATCGTGAAACGCTGGAGGCACTGGTGGAACGGATTGAGATTGGAGAACGCCAGGTCATTGATGGCGAAAAGAGGCAGGACATCCGCGTTGTCTGCAAGTTTGTTGGATGTCTGGAGGGCGGTGTTGAAAAGTGACCTATGCGAAATTTGGGGAAGCATATTGTATTTTGTCGGATTGATGTAGGTGGCTTCCTAAAACGAAGATGTTCTTGAACACATTCAAGCTGCCGGACACATAAATCTCGAGGGCGGTTGCCAACCGCTGCGCCTCCGGCTCGGTCTGCGCGCGGAGCAGGTTGTACAGGTCTTCCAGAATGGGCATCCGCTCCGGCACCGGGTCGATGAGAAATTCCCGGTACACCAGCCGCACGCAGCGGTCGATGATGGTCTTCTCCACTGGCTGCAAGCCGTCCTTGCTGCCCACGATGAGCTCGCACAGCGACAAAATGAAGTCGCTCTTTAAGGTC
>JAJDGX010000042.1 GCA_030265885.1 Ruminococcaceae bacterium OttesenSCG-928-L11
AGGCCCCAAAAACACCAAACATACGGGCCGTTCGCTTTATGTCAGCAGGCTCTGGGGCTTGCTGACATAAGACTGATGCCTGTGGCGATTTTTCGGGGAAGTGCGGCGCAAAAATCACCGCCGGATCGCCGTTCCGGCTTATGAGTGCAGACGCTTATACGCCGTGCCCCCCGTCCTGCCCCGGCGGAGAATGGCCCCGCAAAGGGCCCGGGACGGCGGTCATGGGATGCGTGTGCTATTCGTCGGATTGCAGGCAGTCAAAAACCGAGGGCATCCGATCCCGGGTCAGGGCCAGCACGCCCTTGCCGCTGATGATGTGGTTGTGCATCAGGCGATAGGCGTCGTCCGGTGCTGCCTCGCTCAGGGCGATGAGCAGGTCACTGTGGTTTTGCCTGTCCTCCGCATCGCTGGAGGTGATGAGCTTGTTGGTGTTGTGAAACAGGCTCAGCTTGGTGATGCGGTCATATTCCCGGCTGTACACCTCGCAGCCGCACAGGTCGACCATCTGCCGGTGTAGCTGCCTGTCCAGGGAGAAATACGCGTGGGAGCGGGGCGGCGCACTGTCCACCTGTTGGGCCAGGGGAATCAGGGTGCTCAGCTTGCGCTTCAGGGGCTCCCCGCAATACATTCGGGCAGCCAGACACTCCAGCGCCTCCCGAATGAGCAGGGTGCCGGAAATGTCCGTATCCCGCACGATGGTAACCCGCGTACCTGTTCGGGGAAGCGTCTCCAGCAGTCCCTCGTTTTCCATGAGAACCATGGCTTCCAGCACCGGGGCAACGCTGACGCCCAATTCCGCCGCCAGCTTTCTGCGGTTGATAAATTCCCCCGGCAATATTTTGTTGGATAGAATTCGATCCAGCAATACATCGTACACCATGTTGGAAAGCGATTCACTCACTTGGTTGTCCTCCCACAATTTTGTCGCGGCCATTTTCTGTCAGAGATCGGAGGCAGTCGCGCCACCTGATACGGTTTTCACAAAGGCCAATTCTTGCATATATCCCCTATTTTATATCAACTTTTCCTCTTTTTCCACTGTATACGTCAAATTTCCGCGATGGAAGCGTTTGAAGAAGCAGCGGTTGTTTTGCGAGGAGAAGCCGCGGCCGCGATCGTTGATATAATAGGAGACCCAGATCTCCTCCCGGTTGAAATAGAGGGCGGGGTACCCGTAGTTGAAGTCGGGGTTGGCCTCCAGCTCCAGAATGGGCAGCCAGCTTTCGCCGCCATCCTTGGACACAGCCATCCAGAGGGAGCTTCGGGGGTACTGGTATACGGCGCCGGCAAAGCCTCTGTCCCACACCAGGAACAGCCAGCCGCTTTCCGGATCCCGCTTCACCGCAAAGGGAGAGCAGGGCATGCGGATGGCGGTGGCCTGCTCGGGCTGCCAGGTTTCGCCCCGGTCGGTGGAGATGCTGACGTGGAGGTATCCGGTGATGTTGCGCATGAACATTTTCAGGGTGCCGTCGGCCAGCTCCACAATCATGGGCTCGGCCAGGTGGCCCACCGGGTCGGATGCGCCAATCCAGTTGGAGGAGCGCCAGGTTTGGCCCTCGTCGTCGCTGTAGTAGCAGGCGCACAGGCCGGCGGTTTCAATGCCTTTGCTGTAGGCTTCCTTGGGGTGCAGGGCGATGGCCAGACAAATCCGGCCTGTGGACAGGCGGATAAACCGGTCGTTCATCACGTAGTAGCAGCCCTCCTCGGGGTTGATGCACCGGCGCTTCCCCCAGGTGCGGCCGCCGTCCCGGGAGAAGGCGACGCTGTAGGTGGAGCCGTTGAGCCCAGCGTCAATGACCGATTGGGGCGTCTCGTCCCAGAGCAGCATCATCAGGCCGTCCCGGACGGGGATGAGGCTGCTGGGCTCGGAGTCTCCCACCCGCCAGGGGAAGGCGATGCGATGGCCACCGTCCCAGGTGCAGGACATATATCCGCCGGGGCGGGACATGCTGAGGAGCAGCACCTCCTCCTCCCAGTCGCAGAAGGTCACCTGGGTGCAGCCCCGGCCGGTGATGTACCGGGCCAAAAGGGGCTGATTGTCCGGCTGGGGCAGGGCATGCTCCGCAAACAGGGGGCGGGCTTCCCGGGTCTGCACGGTCAGGGCGCTTCGGGGCAGGGAGACCCGCCGCTCCTCGCCAGGCTCCGCATATGTGCGGGTTTTGTCGACGGCCTGGCGGAAGTCCACAGTGACAGCGTCGCCGGAGAAGGAGAGGACGGGGTCGCTGTAGCAGGCAAAGGGATCCGCCGCCAGCTCCCGCACCGGCTCCCAGGTGTCGGTGTTGTCCCGGGAGACGCCCAGACAGAGGGGGGTTGCGGGGTACATATCCTTCCTTGCCCCGGGGAAGGCGTTGATCCAGGCCAGGAACACCCATCCCGTAACCGGATCCCGCTTGACGGCAAAGGGGGTGTTGGGCATGCGGACAGGGGTTTCCAGCTCTCCCTGCCAGATTTTGCCGCCGTCGGTGGAGATGGACTCGTAGAGATAGCCCCGCCCGGTGCGCAAAAACAGCTTCAGGGCACCGCCCTCCAGTTCCACGGCCATGGGGTCGGCCAGCCGGCCGAGGGCGTTCAGGCCGGTCAGGCGGTTGGAGCAGTCCCAGCTGGCGCCGTCGTCGTCGCTGAAAAAGCAGACGCAGTGGCCCACAGCGGCGGGGTCGTCGGCCTCGATGTCCCGGGGGTAGCAGTGCACCGGGAGAAGGATGCGGCCTGTGGAGAGGCGGAGGAGGCGATCCGGGGCCAGGCGGCAGCGAACCGCGTCCCTGTGAAGGGGGGAAGGCCGACTTTGCTCTGTTTCGCCGCTGCGGAAGGTGAAGAACAGGTCGCCGCCCCAGCCCTCGTCCCCGTGGGGGGGTGCTTGCTCCAGCACGGCCAGAACCCGTCCGTCGGGGAGGGGGAGGGTGAGTTCAGCCCGAATGGCGGCGAGATGCCGGTCGATGATGTCCAAACAGCATAACCTCGTTTCTCGTTGGCGGGTCAGCCCTTGATGGAGCCGACCATGACGCCTTTGACAAAGTATTTTTGAATGAACGGGTATACCACGAGAATCGGCACCGTGCCGACGATGATGGTGGCCGCCTTCATGGCCTGGGAGGGTGGCGGCGACTGCATGGTTTCAAACAGCGCGGTGTCCACGTCCTGCAGGGCCGCCGCCGAGGTGGTGGCCACAATGTTGCGCAGGATGTTCTGCATGGGCAGCCGGGTGTTGGTGTTGATGTACAGCATGGCGCCAAACCACGAGTTCCAGTGGCCCACGGCGTAAAAGAGGCCGATGGTGGCGATGGAGGGCAGCGACAGGGGCAGGATGATCTTTACCAGCACCTGTATGGGGTTGGCGCCGTCCAGAAAGGCGGCCTCCTCCAGGCTGTCGGGGATGGCGTAAAAGAAATTGCGCATGATGAACATATTCCAGGTGCTTACCAGGCCGGGCATAATCACCGCCCACAGGGAATCCAGCAGGCCCAGGCTCTTCACCAGGATGTAGTTGGGCACCATGCCGCCGTTGAACAGCATGGTAAAGAAAATCATACCGGTGAAAAACACCCGCCCCTTGAGATAGCGCTTGGACAGGCCGTAGGCCAGGGTGATGGTGAACACCAGGTTCAAAGCGGTGCCCACCGTAACAATGAAAAACGTGTTGAGATAGGCCCGGTAGACATTGGAGCCCTTGCCCAGCAGCAGCCGGTAGGCGTCCAGGTTCCACTCCTCGGGGATGAAGATAAACACGCCCCGGCGCATGATTTCGGCCTGGGAGACAAAGGAGTTCATCACGACCGTCCACAGGGGGATGAGGATGATCAGCGAAAACCCTATCAGGACAATGGTGTTGACGATGCGAAAAATCCATTCGCCCCGGGTAATCCGTTTTAAACGCACAAGGATCCCCCTTTCCGGCCGGACACAGCGTAGGTGGGAGCGACAGCAGGCCCACGACCCGGCGGCGTTGCCTGCAGGGGTGCGGCCGGTGCCGCAATGGGAACGGAACGGTACATGCTGTCCTCCTTTCCCCTCACCAGATGCCCTCCTGACCGGCCTTTTTTGCCAGCCAGTTGGTTCCCAGCACCAGAATCATGGCCACCAGCGAGGTGAACAGATCAATGGCCGTGGTGAAGGAATATTTCATATTGACGAGGCCTTCCCGATAGACATAGGTGCTGATTAAATCGGCGACGCTGTAGACCATGGGGGAATACAGCAGCAAAATTTGCTCGAAGCCGCCGCTGAGCAGGTTGCCCACCCGGAAGATGAGCATGATGCTCACCACCGGCATAATGCCGGGGAGGGTGATGGTCCACATTTTTTGCAGCCAGCTTGCCCCGTCCACCTCGGCGGCTTCGTACAGCTCGGTGTCGATGCCGGTCATAGCCGCCAGATAGACGATGGAGCCCCAGCCCACGCTTTGCCAGATGTCGGAGATGACCAGAATGGAGCGGAAGTACCGGGTATCTCCCAGAAAGAAGATGGGCTCCTGCCCCAGCAGGGTGAGGACAAGGTTGATGAGTCCGCCGTCGGTGGAGGTGAGGGTTCGAATCATGCCGCAAACAATGACTGTGGACAAAAAGTGGGGCAGATAGGAGATGGTTTGCACCACCTTTTTAAACCGCCGCTGCCGCACCTCGTTGAGCATCAGGGCCAGGATAATCGGCGCGGGAAAGCCCCAAAACAGCTTCAATACGCTGATGAGCAGTGTGTTGCGAATCAGCTGCCACGAAAACTGGGACATGAAAAATCGCTTGAAGTGATGGAGACCCACCCACTCGGAGCTGAAGATGCCCTCCAGCCCCATAAAGGGCTGGTAGTCCTTGAAGGCGATGACAATGCCGAACATGGGCAGATATTTGAACACGACGTAGTACAGCAGGCCGGGAAGGATGAGAAGGTAGAGAAAGCGATCCTTCCGCAGATAATACAGCGCGCCGCGTTTGGCCGGGAGCAATGAGGGGGAAGCAGGTTGTCGTTGTTGCCGCACGGAAATCCTCCCTTCACGGGTGACGATGGACAGCCGCCGGGAAACTCCCGGCCTCCCGGCGGCCGCTGCGGTGGTATGGTGAATCGACAAGGGGATTAGCTCAGCTGGTTGTACTGCCTGGTGTGCTCCTCGATCCAGGAGTCCAGCCCGGCGCCGTACAGCTCCGCGATGAAGTTGTCGTAGTCGGAGAGGGGGCGGTCGCCGGTGAGGAACTTGGCCAGCTCCTCGTTGATGATGCGGTTGATGTCGCCGAGGGTGGGGATGTTGTCCTCCTGCTCCTTGGTGTTGTAGAAGATGTTCAGCTCAAAGGGCTCGTAGCAGGCGTCGAAGTCGTCCAGATGCTCCCGGAGCCACAGGGAGTGCATGTTGAGCATGCCGTCGGCGTCGTAGGCGGTGGTCTGGGTTTCCATAGGCAGGCCGATGGCCAGGGTGCAGTCGGAGAAATAGCCCACGGTGCCGCCCTCAGATTTGGGAATGGGGACGGTCAGCTTGTTTTGCTGGGCGTTTTCCGCGTCGGAATATTTCCAGTGGACATCCTTCAGGCCGTTTACGCCGGTCTGGTAGTTCTCCCAGTCGGAGTACATCCAGTTGATCAGGGAGATGGCTGCCTCCGGATTTTTGCACTTGGAGGAGAGAAGCAGCCCGGTGGTGGAGCCCCGGGAGATGGTCTGGCTCTTCTGGCCGTTGGGGCCGGTGACGCCGGACTCATAGACGCCGAAGGAGGCACCGGGAACGTTTTGCCGCATGGTTTCGGAGAAATTGGATACGTCGGAATACCAGGTGGCGGTGGCGGCTACGGCACCCCGGCCGATGTAATCCCGGACAGTGCTGGTATCCCAGCCGATGTTTTCCTTGTGGAGGATGCCGTCCTTATACCACTGGTTCATCTTGGCGAGGAAATCCACATACCCGGGGGCCAGCTGGAGGGGCTTGATTTTGCCGTCGCTGTCCAGGAAGTTGCCCCGGCCCGTCTCCACAAAGCCGGAGACAAAGGAGAATTCCAGGGCGTTCAGGTTGGAGCCGCGGGTGATGAGGGGGATGGTCTGGCCGTTGCCGTAGGGATCCAGCGCCTTGACCTTGTACAGGTAGTCCTCCAGCTCCTCGAGAGTGGTGGGCTGGCTGAGATTCATCTGCTGCAGATAATCCTCCCGGACGAAAACGGGGTAGGGTGTGGTGGGGGTCATGCGGGGAACACCCCAGATGCTGCCGTCGGGGTCGGTCATGGAGGGCCAGCTGCCCCAGGGCTCCCAGGCGTTTACCACAGCGGGGGCCTCGTTGAGCAGGTCGTTGAGAGGGGTGATGATGCCGTTTTTGTAATAGGTCATCCAGTTGTCATACCAGAGATCCAGCTGCTCGCCGCTGGCAAGGAGCATGGTCAGTTTTTCCTTGGCACCTTCCTTGGGGGCCAGGCGGGCATCCAGCCAAACGCCGGTCTGCTCCAGGATATAGTCCTGCACCATTTTCAGATCCTCGGGGTTGCTGCCGGCCTCGGATCCTGCGCCGGTGCCGGCACCGCTGTTCTGGTAAAGAACGATGACAGGCGGCTCCGCAGGCTTTTCAGCGGGGGCGGAGCTGCTTGCCGGCGCAGTGGAGGAAGCACCGGTCTGAGAGGGAGCGGCGGCGGATGAGGTGGAGGGGGCTTCGCCGCAGGCCGCAAGCAGGGACAGGGTAAGAACTGCGGAGCACAGAAGGGCAGCGCCTTTTTTGCCATGTGTAAGCAAATGCATGGAGTTCCTTCCTTTCGTAACAATGTAGATGGGTGTGTTTGGTATAATACCAGTCCCCCATAGAAGAGGAGAAAAAAATCAATACAGTCGCGGGGATGGATGGCTCCTGCATCGAATTTTTGTACACTTCTAAATGGGATGCTGGTATAAGTGGAGTCCATTGTGCACAAATGGGCTCCCAAGGGGACAAAAGGAACGGGGCGCGGGCGAGGGAATCGGGACATCGGAAAACAGGCCCGACGGGAGCGGCCTCTCGCCGGGGAGGGGAGGACGGGCAGCCCGGAAAAAAGCCTATTGACAAGGGGAAGATTGCAGGTATAATTGTAGGTGATATATCAGATGCAATTTCAATATAGCACAAAGAATGTGCACTGTCAACAAAAAAATAATTGAATGCAGAAAAATAATGGAGAATAGAGTGAGTTTCAGGGGTTTCGCTCTCTGCGGAGAACGACCAAAGGGCGCCGCCCTTTGGAAACCCGCAACCCTTTTAAAAAAGGGTTGACCCAAAACTTACTTGTTTGACAGGTGCGCGCGGGTTTCGCGCCCACCTCGCGGCTGTCGCCTCGACTTTGCAAGCAAAGCCATACCGGCCAAGGAGGGCCTTGCTTGCAGCCACTAAACATGCACCTTGGCCAGAAATGGGGGTTAGCGTGCATTCGCACGTTCACCTCTCGGCTGTCGCCTCGACTTTGCAAGCAAAGCCATACCGGCCAAGGAGGGCCTTGCTTGCAGCCATATAACACATGCCTTGGCCAGAAATGGGGTTGAAATGAAGCTACTTACCTTTGAGCATGGCGGCAAGGAAGATTGGGGTGTGCTGTATCGGAATCCCGATACCGGCGTGGACTATGTGCTCCTCCCCGATCGGGCCGAAAAGCTGATCCCGGCAATCGCCACCTCCACTTCGTCGTACACTATTAATCCCCCCGTTTTTCTGGGAGAGGACTGGCCCGATTCCCTGGCCGGCTTTTTGGCTTTGGAGGAGCGGGGCATGGCAACGCTGCAGCGGCTGTATGATTTTTTCAGCGATTTTCTGACAAATCAAGACAGCTATATGGTGGAGCGGTGTGCGCTGCCCTTGTCGCAGGTAAAAATTAAGGCGCCGATTCCCCAGCCTCGCCTGGTGTGGGGATTGGTGCAGAACACCCCCTCCTTTGTGCGCAATCAGCCGGGGCGAATCCACTCCAACCATTACCCGCAGGGGCACCAGCGCCCTATGACCTGTGTGGTGGGCATGGGCGAAGAGGTATTGCTCAGCCCCCGTGCCACCCGTGTCGGCTATAACGTCGAGCTGGGTGTCGTCATCGGGAAAAAGGGCCGGGAGATCCCCGCCCATCTTGCCCACGAATATGTGGCGGGCTTTACCAATGTGCTGGATATCACCCCTGACGACGTCAATCTGGACTATGACCGGGAGTCGCCGAGAGTGGGGAAGAAGGACTTTTTCATCGACGCCACCGCCTCCTGGGGCTCCAAGAAAATGGATACCAACAGCCCCATGGGCCCCTATCTTGTTACGCGGGATGAGGTGCCCAATCCCTACAATCTGCTGGCGTACACCAAAATGAACGGCATGGTGCGGGACAGAGCCCACACCAGCGCCCAGCTGCTGGGATATGAGCGCACCATCGCCTTCTACTCCTCCTTTGCAACCCTGTACCCCGGGGATATCATCCATCTGGGAACGGTGGGGGTGGACGGCATGACCTACACGCTGGACGGCGCCAGAGAAGGGGACACCTTCGGCGGCGAATTTGAGCGCCTGGGCGAGCTGACGGTTCCCATGCGGCGATTGGCCCCGGGGGATGACAGGGTCGCGCCGGTGGTGGGGGACTTGATCCGCCGGCAGCAGGATGCCCTTCCCTCCCCCAAGGCCTTTGCCGTGTCGGAGGTTCGCAATTTCTTTGTCTCCTACGGCAACTACAAGGGGAGCGAGGCGGTGGAGGGCCTTGTCTGTGTGGACGATGTGCCCCGGTTCCTCAATCATCCCGGGTCGGCCCTGACCGCCGGCGACGAGGCAGTCCGGCTGCCCCGGATTGCCACAGATCTGGCGGTATCCGCCGAACTGTGCTGTGTCGTCGGAAAGGTGGCCCGCCATGTCCCGCCGGAGCAGGCAGGCGAGTATATACTGGGCTACTCCCCCATGGCGGCGGTCACCGATCGCTCCCTTGTCCAGTCCATCATTGAGCCCGCCACCGCGCAGGAGCGCTCCCTTCCCCTGGTTTACGGGCGGTGGGGGGACGGCTACAACCGCATGCTCGCCCATCCCATCCCCCTGAGCCGGTCGCCGCGGGATGTTGTTTCTCTGGAAATCGACGGCGCAGGCAGCCTGGAGGTGGATTGGTCGGAGTATATTTGTGGGTGCGAGGCCCTGCTCAGCACTATCAGCCGCTACATCACCCTATTGCCGGGGGATGTGCTTTCTCTGGGGCGTACGGCACAGCAGCTGATTGTCCCCGCCGACCACAAGGAGATCACAGGCCGCGTAGCATCCCCCACACTGGGCACAGTGACCTTCCGCCTCAAACGATAAGCATCCCCCCAAAGCAAGACCCCCCGCGGCAATCCGCCTGCCAGACGGATTGCCGCGGGGGGATTTTTGTCGTCCATAAGGGACAGCGCCCTACGCTGGGCAAAGGGGGAGCGCAGGGCATCTCAACCTTCCGCCCATTGCTCTTTTCGGTATTGAAAGGGCGTGACACCCACATGCTTCCGAAATACTTTGATGAAATAACCGCTGTTCTGAAACCCTACCCGGTGGCTGACTTCCTTTACAGAAAGCGTCCCTTCTTTTAGGATTTCTTTTGCAATATCCAGTCGATAGCTGGTCAGATAGTCAATGAAGGTGCTGCCTGTCTCGGCGCGGAACAGGCGAGACAGGTGTACTGTCGTGATGCCTATCGCGCGCGCGGTGACATCCTGGGACATGTCTTCGTGGTAGTGCTCGTGAATGTATACGATGGCCTCCCGTACATGGCGGGAATATTCAAGCATGAATTTACGCACCATATCGCCGACTTCGCACAGGTAGTCGGAAAGGATATCTCCCGCTGCCTCCGGCTGAATTCCCCGACGAAAATGATCCTGCACCAGTTCCATCTGCACCGAGCTGTGGGGAAGATTGTGAGACGCCAGCAACCGTTCGCTGATTCGAAGCAGATGCACCACCACCTCCTGCACGTCGCAGCCCTGGGACAATGTGTCGAACACCATCTCCCGAATCGCGGCCCGGTCGGCGCGGGTCAGTGCATCCAGCATGCGTTTTTCGTCCAGGACGGCAATGCGATTGTTTTCCTCCAGGCCGTATTCGCTGTTTAGCGCCAATCGTGCCCGCATGTAGTGGATGCGGATGGTTTCGATGCCATTGTCGAAGCCCTCCAGGTGGCAATGCAGGTGGAGACCCAGCAGTCGCTCCAAATTGCCGCTGAGCGTTGCCAGATATTCCGTTGCCTTTTGTCTGGTTACCCCCTTGCTGGTACTGCCGGGAAAATGAAACACCACCACATACTCGCCTGCCGCGGCCTCACAGGCGATCCCGTTGCCCAAGGTGGAACAGATGCTGTTGCAAACTCCCAGCACTGATTGGGACAAGCGCTGCAAATCCGCCTCCTCCTTGTTGTGATAGAGAATTCGATAGTTGATGATGCGGATCAGCGCCAGTTCTCGGCGGCCAGGTTGAAACTCCGCCTGTTGCAGCATGATCTGCCATTGTTCCTCTTCGCCAACAATCCCCAGAAGCAGCTTTCGCAGGAATTCCTGCCTGGCCAAAAGCGAATACACTTCCTCCCGGGCTGTTGTGCTTTCCTCCACCCGCAGTATGGCGCCCGCCTCCAGCAGCTTGGCGCGAAGCAGCCCGGGGGTCATTTCATGCTTGAGCAGGTAGTCCATGGCGCCGTGCTTCATAACCGGCCGCACAAACTCATAGCTGTCATAGTTGCTCAGGGCAATTACCTTGACCGGCAGCTTTCGCTCTGCCACAAAGGCCGAGAGCTCCACTCCGTTCATCACCGGCATGTCAATGTCGGTGATGAGCACGTTGGGGCGCAGAGTGAACAGAAGCTTTGCGGCGGTCTCTCCGTCCATGGCCTGGCCCACAACCACCGCGTTCACGCCGCTGGTGGCAATCATTTCTGAAACTTGATTGAGGGTGAGCTGATTGTCGTCTGCCAGCAGCACCTTAATCATGTCTCTGCCTCCTCTCCGCGTTCCTCCGAGGGAAACGCCATGGATATAACGGTTCCGCCATCCAAACGATCTCGGATATCAAAACGGCAGTCGTCCTTGTATTGCAGCCGAAGGCGGGACAGCGTGTTGTGTATCCCTACGCTGGTAAAGGATTCGCCCTCCTTTTTCCATCCGCTCAGAACCCTTTTTTTGGTGGCATCATCCATACCTGCGCCATTGTCCTCAATTTGAACGTGCATATATCCGTTTTCGTCTCGAATCGCAATCACCAGTCGGGCGGCTGTGGTTGTGGTGGCAAAACCGTGGACAATTGCGTTCTCAACAAAGGGCTGAAGCAGCAGCTTGAGCACCAGCCGCTTGCTTAGCGACTCATCCATCCGGATCTCAACATCCAGGTTGCAGACAATCTGATATTTTTTGATGGCCACATAGCGCCGGATATAATCCAGCTCCTGCTCCAGGGGGATGCGATCGCCGGAGGCCTTGGAGATAATTCGCATCATTTGAGCAAAGGCTGCCGAGACCTCCTCGATATTCCGCACCCCCTGGAGCTGAGCCAGACGGGTGATGGTGTTGAGGGTATTGTAGAGCATATGGGGGTTGATCTGGGACTGAAGCGCCGCGATTTCCAGCCGCCGCTTCTCCTCCTCATCCCGGCGGATGGTGCCCATCATTTCCACGATGCGTTCCGACATAACGGTCACGCCCCGGGCCAGCTGTCCAAACTCATCGGGGTTGGGCGCCCTCATGTGGATGCTCTCGGTGCCGCCCCGAGCGGCAAAGTCGGCGACCTCCCGGTTGAGCCCGCGGATGCGCCGGGTAAATTCGGACGCAAAAACCCGTGCAAACAACGCGGTCTGGACGAGGATTACGATGAGAATGACAATGGTGCGAAACAGGTTTTGGTTGGAATCGCGGTATACCTCATCCATGGGAATCAACAAAACCGATTCTACGGCGTAATCCGCCGACGCGCCCCGGATGCACAGGTACTCTCTGCCTTCCAGGCGGAGGGTTTCGCCGGATAACAGCTGCTCCGGCGCCATCTGGGCGGCCAGGACTTCGTAATCGATGCTGCCGGCCCTGACATACAGGGGCTCGCTGTCGCCATCCAGCATGTAGATGCTTACATCCGGGCCAAACACCTCCAGCATGCCGTCCAGATAGGAGAGCTCCAGGTCGGCGAGGAGGATGCCGAGAAGCTCTCCCTGCTCCGAGAGCCCCTTGCCCATAGTCAACACCGGCGTGCGCAGGTACCCCCGCAGGCTGCGTCGGGCCAGTGTCACATGCCACGGATTCTCGATGATCTGCCTGCATAGAGGCCCATCGATTCGCTCCGACCGGTTAAAGAAATTTCCACCGTTGTACACCCGGTTGTCCTCGCCAATAACAGTGAAGGTGACGTTGGCGTTGGAGGAGGCAACCGTACGCAACAGACGCTCAATTTCCTTGTATTGATAGTACCATTCCAACGAAGCGGATTGAGGCCGGGAGGAGAGAACGCCGCGCAGGGTATCGCTGGACAGCAATCCGGCCAGGGAACGCTCCATTTCGGTCAGGGTCATGTTCAGGCTGGCGTTTACCGTCTCCATCTTGTCGTTGACATAGGCCAGCTCCTTCTCCATGATGGTCTGGTGGGAGCTGTAGGTCACCAACGCGGACAGGAGAATAACCGGGATCAACGCCCCACACAAAAACAACAACGTCAGCTTTGCCTGTATGCTGGAGCGAATTTGTTCCATACATGCACCTCCTCACTCTATTGTCATTTTACTACAACTTTTAGATATCATCCATTGTTTTTATGTGAAATGCTAAAAAAATGACATGAAATGTTAAATATGTCTCATTTTGAATGCGGCGTTCTTTAGTATAATAAAGATAGAAAGCCCCGTTCGAACAGGAAAGATGAAAGGAGATTGCCGATGAGTGGCCCCGGCCAAACGCGCGCCGCCCGCAGGAGGGATTTTTGGAAGCGCTTCCATCAGACCAAGGCGCTGTACCTGTTCATCATCCCCGGAATCCTTTTTTACGCCATCTTCAAATACTATCCCATCTACGGCTCACAAATCGCTTTTCGGGATTATTCCCCCTACCTGGGCTTTTGGAACAGTGAATGGGTGGGGCTGGCCAATTTCCAGCGTTTTTTCAGCTCTCCCGACTTCCTGAAGATCATCCAAAACACGCTGGTGATTAATCTCACGGCGCTGGTGATCGGCTTTCCATTTCCCATTTTGCTGGCCCTGATGCTAAACCAGGTAACGAACCAAAGATTCAAAAAGACGGTGCAGACCATCACCTACGCACCCTACTTCATCTCCACCGTTGTTATGGTGGGCATGCTGTACACCATGCTCTCCCCCTACAGCGGCGTGATCAATGTGATCATCAAAAAGCTGGGCGGCGAAGCGGTTTTTTTCATGGGGAACAAGAGCATGTATGTGCCAATCTACGTGCTGTCCGGCGTGTGGCAGACCAGCGGCTGGTCGGCTGTGGTCTATATCGCGGCCCTCAGCGGTGTCAGCGAGGAACTCCACGAGGCCGCCACTGTGGATGGGGCCGGTCGTCTGCGGCGCATCTGGCACATTGACCTGCCGGGCATCACACCTACAATTGTAACCATGCTCATCCTTACAGCGGGGCAGATGCTCAGCATCGGCTTTGAAAAGTCCAATCTGATGCAGAACGCCATCAACATCGATGTAGCCGAGGTCATCTCCACCTACACCTATAAGCGGGGGCTCATCAACGGCGACTTCAGCTATGCCTCAGCAGTTGAACTGTTCCAGAGCGCCATCAATTTCGGTATTTTGGTAGCGGTCAACAAGCTGAGTCAAAAGCTCAACGAAACCTCACTCTGGTAGAAGGAGGACGCGATATGTTCAGGCGCAAATCCCGGGGCGACGCGATCTTTGACATTGCAAACCACGCGCTGCTGTTCCTCATGGTTCTGGTTGTTCTGTATCCCCTGTATTTCAGCTTCATCGCCTCCTTCAGCAATCCTCAGGCCATCTATCAGGGACGCGTTATTTTTCTGCCAGCGGATATCACCTTCAGCGGCTATCAGAAAATTTTCTCCAACGATTCCATCTGGCGCAGCTATGGCAACTCCATACTATATACCGCTGTGGGTACCTGCTTCAATCTGATATTCACCATTCCCCTGGCCTTTGCCCTGTCCCGCAAGGAGCTGCCCCTCTGCGGCCTGTATATGAAGCTGGCGACCTTTACCATGTACTTTTACGGCGGCATCATCCCACTGTATTTCGTGGTGAAAAATTTAAAGCTGCTGGACAGCATGTGGGCGCTCATCTGGCCGACTGTCATTGCCACCTATAATATGATTATCGCCCGCTCCTTTTTTCTGGGCAACATCCCCGAGGATCTCAAGGAGGCGGCATTTCTGGATGGCTGTGGGTATATCCGCTTTTTCTTTTCGATTGCGCTGCCCTTGTCCAAATCGCTGATTGCTGTTATGGCGCTGTTTTACGGCGCGCGCCACTGGAACGGGTACTTTGAGGCGTTGATCTACATGAACAGCGAGACCAAGTTTCCCTTGCAGCTCATTCTGCGAACGATCCTCATCGACAGCCAAGCCTCCCTTGCCATGACCGAGGACGCCACCACAGTGGCCGACAAGCAGCAGCTGGTGGATTTGCTCAAATATGGCTGTGTCATTGTCTCCAGCGTACCCATGCTCATTGTCTATCCCTTTGTCCAGAAGCATTTCGTCAAGGGTGTAATGATCGGCGCTGTAAAAGGATAAAAAGAGAAAAGGACAATCTGTGTTTTCATGTTCGAAGAGATACACCACCAACATGAACAGGAGTGATTTGTATGAAAAAAACCCTATCCCTGATTCTGGTTCTCGCCCTGGCCACGACGGCCTTGATGGGATGTGGCGGCGGCCAGACTTCCTCCACCGCCTCCACCACGCCGTCCGCTTCCTCCGCACCTGCCTCCAGCGCCGCTTCGACGGCAGCCAGCGAAGCCGCTCCAACCACAGAGACCGTAAAGTTTTCCGCCACCTTCCTGCAAAACGAATGGCATGGTGACCCCAATCAAATGGAGGTGTTCCAAACACTGGCCGAGCGGGCAAATGTAGAGGTGGATTGGCAGGTTTACGCCAGCGCCACATGGCCGGATAAAAAGAACCTGCTGCTGGCCGGCGGAGATCTGCCCGATGTCATGTACATGAATACCCTGAACCGCAACGATGTGGCCAAGTACGCCCCCCAAGGTATGATCATGGATCTGACGGACTTGGTAGCCGAGCACTGCCCCCGTCTCACCCAAGTATTTGCGGAGATGCCCCATTATAAAAATGTCTGCGTCAACCCCGATGACGGCAAGATGTATATCATTGCCCGGGGCGCGGAACGGGATGTGCAATACACCCAGGCGCTCTATTATATCAATAAAAAATGGCTGGATCAGCTGGGTCTGGATGTGCCCAAGACCACCGATGAATACTATGCCGCCCTGAAGGCCTTTAAGGACGGCGACATGAACGGCAATGGCGATGCCAGCGACGAGATTCCCTACAGCTTTGTATACAACCCGGATCAGCCCAAGCTGGATTTCAGCTGCCAGGATATGTTTGGTGCCTTCGGCTATGTGGATTATCAGGGTGCGTCCCTCGCCCATTTTATCCAGGATGAAAACCGCAAGGTGGTTTATGTGGCCATGCAGCCCGAATACAAGGAGGCCATCCGGTTTTACGGCAAAATGGTGCAGGAGGGCCTGTGGGATGCGGAAAGCTTCACCTCGCCCGACACCTCCATCCTCAATGCCAAGGGCAACAACGCCACCCAGATACTCGGTTCCTTCTCCGCCTTTGACAAGGGCTTCGTTGTCCCCGCCGAGCAAGCGGACGACTATGTCATCATGGGGCCTCTGGAAGGGCCGGAGGGCCACAAAAATTGGCTGTATCACCAGGCATCCAACGGCAATGTGAACGGTACGCAGTTTATTATGACCGCCAACGCCGCAGGCAAGGAAGCAGGCATCATGCGCTGGCTGGATGAGCACTTTGACCAGCAGATGTCCATTGAACTGTTCCTTGGCCCCGAGGGCACCACCCTTGAGAAAACCGGCAGCGGTATGCTGGACTATATCGACACCCCTGCAGGGATGAGCTATTCCGAGTTCCGCTATGGCAACGCCCCTGTGCACGTTCCCTGTGCCATCAAGGGCGCCGACTGGGGCAAGACCATTCAGGTCATGGATGAGGATGCCAATAAACTGGCTATTTCCCAGGAGTATTATCGCCCATACTCCACCCAGTCCTCCATCTTCCAGAATCCCACCCAGGAGGAAAGCAAATATCTGCTGGGCAAGGCCAAGGACATCGACCAATACACTACCAAAATGCAGGTGAAGTGGTTGACCGAAGGCGGCATCGACGCGGAATGGGACACTTACCTGGCCGAGCTTGAAAAGCTGGGCATTGGGGAGTATATTAAACTGGTAGAGGGTATGGCCGCAAGGAACGACGCGCAATAGCCTACCGTTCGTGATTTGTAAACATCCGCCTCTGCCAGCGATAGCAGGGGCGGATTTCCATGGAATCTGCAGAACCGCGCTTCATAAGGTCTTTTTGTGACATGGACGCAGCGAAAGGAATGAACTCTTCTATGAAAACCCAGCCAAATATTTTGATATTTATGACCGACCACCAACGCGGCGATACCATTCGCCGGGACAGTGCCTGCATCACACCGAATATCGATGCGTTCCGGAAAAGCGCAGTCACCTTCACCAATGCGTATTGCCCGGCGCCTCATTGCTGTCCCAGCCGCGCCAGCTTCTTCACCGGGCTGTATCCAAGCCAGCACGGCGTATGGAACAACGTGGGGGTCAGCAACACCCTGTCCAGGGGGCTGTTTGAAGGGGTACGCACCTTCAGTGAGGATTTGCGGGATGCCGGCTATCGCCTCTATTTTTCCGGGAAATGGCATGTCTCCCAGGAAGAGGGCCCCGCTGACCGCGGCTTCGAGATGCTTCACGAGCCGGGCAGCGGCACAGACTATCGCAAGTTCCGCCATGTGCCGGAATATTCCGAGTGGGCCATGTATGACCGAAAAGGGTATTATTCCAATGGCATAGATACCGGCGAAGAGCCCCGTGGCGAGGCCCAGGTGGTACGCCCCGGATATATGCGCTATACCCAATACGGCATCGATGAGGATCCGTTCCGAGACAGCGCGGCGGTGCAGGCGGCGGTGGAGCGCCTGAAAACGATGAGGGATGAGCCGGACACGGCACCCTTTGCCCTCTATGTCGGCCCGTTGGGGCCGCATGATCCATACTTTGTGCCTCAGCGCTTTTTGGATCTCTACCCCGAGGACTCGCTCCCTCTCCCGGATACCTTTGACGATGCCATGGAGGACAAACCGGCCCTCTATCGCCGCACCCGCAGCCGTTACAGCCAATTGACCCGAGAAGAGCACAGGGAGAGCGTGCGCCGCTTCTATGCCTTTTGCTCCTACGAGGATTACCTGTTTGGACAGGTGATGGACGCCCTGGAGGCATCCGGCCGCAAAGAGAACACGCTGGTGCTCTACTGCTCCGATCACGGCGATTATGTGGGCGAGCATGGCCTGTGGGCAAAGGGACTCCCTTGCTTCCGGGGTGCTTACGACATATGCTCCATGGCGGGCGGCGCGGGCATCACAAATCCCGACCGTGATTGCGCGGCACCGGTCAGTCTGGCTGACTGGGCCCCCACCTTCCTGGAGCTGGCCGGGATTGAGGTGGAGCGCACCTTCGCAGGGCGATCCCTGGTTCCCTTTTTGCAGGGAAGGGAGCCGGCCGACTGGCGAGAGGATTGCTTCACCCAGACAAACGGCAACGAGGTCTACGGCATACAGCGCGCGGTATGGAACCGGAAATGGAAGTACGTGTTTAACTCCTTTGATTTTGACGAGCTCTATGATCTGGAGCGCGATCCGGGGGAGCTGCACAACCTGATTTATCGCCCGGATCCGGAAAACAGTGACTATGCGCCGGTTGTGAAGGAAATGTGCCACAAGCTGTGGCGCTTTGCGTGGGAAACCCACGACAACTGCGTCAACCCCTACATCATGACCGCGTTGGCCCCTTTTGGCCCGGGGATCATCCAGGAGGATATCGGCGGGAGCTTTTACCGCGAGCCTTTCAGGGGATAAAAGGGTGACCCGCAATCAAAAATTGAAGGAAACGACCAGAAAGGGGCAGCTGCACGGCAATCTGAAAAATTGCTGTGCAGCTGCCCCTTGTGCATGGTAAAATGGAGGAAAGCGACTGCGTCCGGATTCTCACCGAGGATTTCCTGCGCTGCGGCGAATTGGTGGAGCGGATCGCGCGCCTGGAAGGCGACATCTATTAACCCCAACACACGAAGAGGCGATCCTGGCT
>JAJDGX010000043.1 GCA_030265885.1 Ruminococcaceae bacterium OttesenSCG-928-L11
CGGTTGTTTTGCCGGTTAGTCCAGTTCGGGCCAGTAATCGCGGTTGGCTTCCACCAGGTCGTCGAGGATTTGCTTGGCCACCGACGCGCTGGGGACAGTTTTGTTGAGGGTGATGGCCTGCCAAAGTTTGGTATAGGATTTCTCGATATAGGCCTCCACTACCAGCTTTTCGCTGGACACCTGCTGTTCGATCAGGCCCTTTTGGAAGGTGGGGATGGTTCCGATGCTGAGAGGCTCATAGCCCCGTTTGCTGACCAGACAGGGAATCTCCACCATGGCGGTGGGGTCTACGTTGGCGATGGCGCCGTTGTTGGGGACAATGAGCAGCATGCGCTCGTAGGTATTGTAGGCCAGTGCCCGGGCCAGGTGCACCACGAATTCCGCGTGTTCTCCGGCTTCGATGGTGGTGTCCCTGGCGGTACCGGCTTCGGCGATGCGCCGACATTCCGCGAAGATGTTTTTCTCCCGGTGGGCCATTACCTCATTGGCACGGGTGAAGTCCGGATTGGAGTGGGACACCACATAATCGGGGAAGAGGTAATATTTCAGGTACGTGCTGGGGAGGGTGTCGGGATCCACAGCGTGGATGTCCTTTGTCTTGCGGAAGGTGTCCATCCAGCTGGCTTCCTCCAACAGGGGATTGCCGCTTTCGGTGGCGGCGGGGCCATAGCCCCATTGCCGGGTGTGTTCCTTTAGGGCAGGCATCAGGTCATTGCCGGCTTTGTCGTGGATTTCTGTCCACCAGCCGAAGTGATTGAGGCCGTAGTACCGCTCCACAAAATCGGATTCGGGAATGCCCAGGATATCGGAGAAGGACTTTTTGATGGCGATGGGCATATCACAGATATTGATAATCCGGGAATCGGGCCGCAGGACACGGGTGGCCTCGGCCACGATGGAGGCGGGGTTGGAGTAGTTGAGTATCCAGGCATGGGGGGAGTAGGTCTCCATATAATCAATGAGCCGGATGACGGCGGGGATGGAGCGCATGCCGTAGGCAATGCCGCCGGGGCCGCAGGTCTCCTGGCCTACTACGCCGTATTTCAGGGGGATTTTCTCGTCCTTCTCCCGCATGGGCAGGCCGCCGGCCCGGATGTGTGCCATGACAAAATCCACATCGGTGAAGGCCTCGGCCGGGTCAGTGGTGGCGGAGAAGGTCACATGAGGGGCCCGCTCCTTTACGATGACGGCGCAGGCGTCGGCCACGATTCCCTGGCGGTTGGCGTCAATGTCATATAGCTTGAGGCTGCGCAGGGGGAAAATGTCCTGGTTTTCAATGAGCATCATGACAATGCCGGCGGTATAGGTGCTGCCGCCGCCGGCAATCACAACAGAATTGGCTTTCATAGGATTCTCCTTTGACAAAAACTGAAGTTATTGGGGTGAGGGGGCCTCCGCAGCGCCGACAAATTCGGTGGGGGCACACCCGACGTATTTTTTGAACACAAGGGCAAAGTATCGATAATCGCTAAAGCCGGTCTGCTCCGCGACCTCGTAGATGCGGTAATCGCCGGCCTGGAGCAGTTCCACCGCCTTTTGAATGCGAAAGCGGTTGAGAAAATCGTTGAAGGTGTAGCCCATCTCCTCCTTGAACTTCTGGTTCAGGTAGGTGGAGCTGACCTCCATATCCCGGCCCAGATCCTTGAGACTGATGCGCTGCCGGTAGTTGGCCTGGATGAACCGCAGAGCGGCGGTGACTCGTTTGGAGGTGCGGGTGAGGCTGTGATTGAGGGCGACCATATCCAGCACGGGATCCGGCTGGGTGTCCTTGTCCATAATCGCCTCGATGCGGGAATACAGCTGCCGCTTTTCTGCCTTTTCACACAGGGCGAAAATGGCGGCGCGAAGCTCCTCCATATCCACCGGCTTGAGGAGGTAATCGGTCACGCCCAGCCGCATGGCGGTTTGGGCATAGGCAAAGTCGTCGTAGCCGGAGATGATGATGCTTTCAAAGGTGTGAAGGCGGACGGCTTGCTCCAGCATGGCGATGCCGTCCAGCAGGGGCATCTTTACGTCGGTGATGACGATGTCGGGCTTTTCGGATTGGATGCAGGCCAGCCCCTCCTCGCCGTTGGCGGCCTCCAGGGGGACGGTGCAGCCCATGGCGACCCAATCCAGCCGGTAAATAAGACCCCGGCGGATGCGGCTTTCATCCTCTACCACTAATACCTTATACACGCTCATTCCTCCGCTGGTCAGGGATGGTGACAACCACCTCGGTGCCCATTCCCTCGATGCTGGTGACGCCGATGCCGTAGCCTTGGCCGTAGAGAAGCTGCAGACGGCGGTTGGAGTTGAACAGCCCAATGCTGTCACTTTCCTCGCGGCCGGCCAGCCGGCGCTGGATTTCCTCCAGCCGCTGAGGGGGGATGCCGTCGCCGTTGTCGGTGACACGCAGCACAATGACGCCGTTTTCCAGTGTGCCGGTGATGGTGAGAAGCAGGGTTTCCTTGCGGTTATAGCCGTGGACGATGCAATTTTCCACCAGAGGCTGGATGATCAGCTTGGGCAGCTGGCAGCCGGCTATCATGTCGGGGATGCTGACGATGTACTCCAGCCGCTGGTCGTAGCGGATTTTTTGCAGGGCCAGATAGGTTTCGATGTACTGCATGTCGTGCTCCAGGCTGACCAATCCGTCCAGGGGGCCGGCGCTGATGCTGTAGCGCAGCAGACGGGCCAGCAGGGTGATGATCTGCTCAGATTTTTCGGCGTCCACATGGATTTCGTATTTCAGGGTTTCCAATACATTGAAGATGAAATGGGGGTTGAACTGGGCCTGTAAATGGCGGATCTCCGACTGACGGGTGATCTCGGCCAGTTCCCGGTTGTGGGCGAGAAGGGCGACGATTTGCTCCACCAGCTTGCGGTATTGGCCGGCCAGGTACTCAAATTCGTCGAACTGGTTTTCGCCGGACGGCACATGGGGGGAGAGATTGCCCTTCTCCAGTTCGGCCACCGCCTCCATCAGCTGCTGCAGATGAGCGGTGTTTTTGTCGGCCACCCGCCCTGACAGGCGGATCATCACAGCCAGCAGCAAAACGGCCGAGACCGCGATGAGCAGGAAGCCGAAGCCCAGCAGCTGGCTTTGCAGATAGAGCGAGGTGAGGGTAAACACCTGAAAGGGCCCCGGGCCCGCGCTGTGTGTCAGGTAGTAGTCGTCCTCCCCGATGCGGAAGCGGGAGCGGCGGATGTCCTCGCCCCCGGGGCGAAAGCGGCCGATGTTGTCGAGGATGCCGGTGTCGCTGCCGGCGACGGCGTATTCGTATTCGTCGGTGATGACGATGTAGTTGACCCGTTCGCTGGCAGTGTAGGGGGCAAAGGATTCCTCCAGCAGGTCGAACACCAGAAAGCCGCCGTCTATCGAGGCCGCCATGGTGTAGATACAGACGCGGCTGTCGGCGCGGGACTGGTGCCGGGCCCGGTGATAAATGTCCCCCGGGTTCTCTGTCAGCCATGCCTGGATTTGCCGGAAGGCGTGGTGGGTATCCAGAAAGCCGTCGTGGGCTTCCCAGGTGTTGGTTGCAATCAGCTGCCCCCCGGGGCTGAACTGGTAGAACACCGCGCTGAGGCCGTTGGCGCCGAGGAAGCGATAGAGGCGCTCGTTCAGGGCTACCCGGTTTTCGCCGCGGACGTCCCGGAGGTAGTCGGGGTCTGTGGCCATTTCCTCCAGAAAGGCGGTGTAGGCCACGTACTGCCGGTTGACGCCCTCCTGAATCTGGCTGTTGACCTGCTGATTGACCCGCTTGACGGCAAACTGGCTGTAGCCCAGCACACCGCCGCCCCACAGCAGCACAAGGGCCGCGATGGGCAGCAGTGTATACAGGATAAAGGTTCGCCGGATGGATTCCCGGAACCCGATGCGCACCGGTTTGCGTTTCATGGGGAACTCCCTTCGCCTGCCTGCACGATGATTCGCGGCAAGGTTTTTTGTCTGCATTTTCTACAAAGATTGGTATTACTATAGCAGCAATGGGAGAGATGTTCAACCGGCGGGGAAGCCAGGGCCGCCTAGAAATGCACTCAGAATCCCTCAAATATCCGCGCATTCCATTATGTCAGCAGGCCCTACATGCTGATTTCCCGGTTGCCGCTGACCCGAAAGAAGATGAGCAGCACCACGACGGTGCTCAGAGTCAGGATAACCGACAGGGCCGCCGCCACGCCGTAGTTGCCCCGGACAATTTCGGTGTACACCGCGATGGTCAGGGTCTTGGTGGTGTTGACATACAGCAGCACGGAGGCGCTGAGTTCGCTGATGATGGTCATCCAGCTCATAATCGCGCCGGAGACCACGCCGGGGGCCATCATGGGGGCGGTGACCCGGACAAAGGTTTTCATGTGGGAGGCGCCGAGACTGATGGAGGCCTCCTCCACACTGGGACTTATCTGGGCCAGAATGGCCGAGCTGGAGCGGATGGTGTAGGGCAGCCGCCGGATGACATAGGCCACAATCAGGATGGCGGCGGTTCCCATCAGCATCAGGGGCTGCTTGTTAAAGGCCATCAGCAAGGAGATGCCCATAACCGAGCCGGGGATGATGTAGGGCATCATGGTCAGGGTATCCAGGGCGCCGGTGACCTTGCTGCGGCGGCGCACCGTGATGTAGGCGATGAGAGTGCCCAGAATGACCACCAGCACAATGGCGGCGATGGAGTACACAAAGGTGTTGACGATGGAGGTGCCCATTTTGCCGAAGGCCTCGCGGTAGCTGTTGAGGGAGTAGCCGTCCACAAACAGGCGGCCGCTGGTGTTTTTGAAGGAGGTGAAGGCCACGGTCAGCTGGGGCAGAATGGAGATTCCCACCACCAGATACACAAAGACATGGGCCGCCACGTTTTTGACACCGGTGGCTTTTTTGGCGCTCATAGGATGGGTGGCGCTCATGGAAAAGGATTTCTTGCCCGAGATATACCGCTGGGCCAGAAACAGCACCGTGGTGATGATGACCATAATGACGCTGAGAGCCGCCGCAAAGCTGTCGTTGCCGCCCATTTCGCTGATGAACTCGTTGAAGATGAGCACCGGCATAACCCGGTAGCCCTCACCGATGAGCATGGGCGTGCCGAAATCGGCCAGGGCCCGCATAAACACCAGCAGGCAGCCGCTGAGAAGGGTGGGCAGAATCAGGGGGAGCACTACCTTGAAGATGCGGCTGAGCCCCACGCAGCCCAGACTTTCCGACGCCTCGTTGAGGGAGTCGTCCATGTTTTTCAGGGCACCGGAGATGTACATGTAGATGAGGGGATACAGCTGCATGGTGAAAACCAGCAAAATGCCGCCAAAGCCGTATATCCCGTCAAAGGTGATGTGGAGGACATTGTTGATAAACCAGGTGATGGGGCCGCTGCGGCCCAGAAGCAGCACCCAGGAATAGGCCCCGATAAAGGGCGGGGAGAGCATGGAGATGATGATGAGAATTTCCAGCACGGCCTTGCCCTTGATTTGCACGGTGCGCAGAATGTAGGCCATGGGCGTGCCCACTAGGGCGGCCAGCACCGTGACGCACAGGGTTACCTTGAAGCTGTTGAGAAGGGCGTTGGTGTAATAGGGCTTGGAGAAAAATTTGCGGAAGTAGGCCAGCGTGAAGCCGGTTTCGGCGGTATGTACGCTCTGGATGAAAATGCGGGAGATGGGGTAGACCAGAAACAGCAGAAAAAACAGGGTGCAGGCAGCCGTTACGACAGTCCAGGCGTCCAGGCGCCGTTTGGGTTTAGACAGCATCGTTCACCACTCCCTGTACCAGATTGGTGTTGCCGTCGGCGGTGAACACATTGATCTTCTCGGCCTTCACCTGCAGGCGAACCTTGGTTCCCGCCGGAAGGAGGGTGTTGATGCGGGATTCAGAGACAGTTTCCACCACAGTCCCATTGAGCAGCCGGATGTAGGAATGAGTGTGGAGGCCCAGGAAGATGCTGTCGACCACCTCGCCCTCCAGGCCCTCGCCGTCGGTGGAGACGATGAATTCCTCGGGACGGATGGACACCTTGACCTGCTGATTGCCGGAGGCCCTGTCGGTGAGATTGTCCATGGGGACAAAGTGGCCGCCGTCAAACAGCACGCCCCGCTTGCCGTCCCGGTCGGCCAGATGGAGATCCAGGATGTTGGAGTGGCCGATGAAGGTGGAGACAAAGATGTTGGCGGGCCGCTGGTAGATGTTTTGAGGGGTGCCTACATGCTGGAGCACGCCGCCGTTCATGACGCCGATGCGGTCGGAGATAGCCAGCGCCTCCTCCTGGTCGTGGGTGACGTAGACGGTGGTGATGCCCACCCGGTGCTGAATGTCCCGGATGGCGTCCCGCATCTCCACCCGCAGCTTGGCGTCCAGGTTGGAGAGGGGTTCGTCCATCAGCAGCACCTGGGGATGGATGACGATGGCGCGGGCCAGTGCCACCCGCTGCTGCTGGCCGCCGGACATGTTCTGGGGCAGGCGATCCTTGAGATTGTCGATGCGAACCACCTTGAGGATTTCGTCCACCCGCTGCTGGATTTCCGCCTTGGGAACCTTGCGGTTTTTCAGGCCAAAGGCCACGTTTTCGCCGACGGTCATATGGGGGAAGATGGCGTAGTTTTGGAACACCATACCGATGTTTCGCTTGCTGGGCGGGACATCGTTGACTACGCTGTCGTCAAAGGAGATCTGCCCGCCCTCGATGGAGTTGAAGCCGATGATCATACGCAGCAATGTGGTTTTGCCGCAGCCGGAGGGCCCCAGCAGGGTGAAAAACTCCCCGTCCCGAATTTTCAGCGACAGGTTCGGAATGATGGTGTTGTCGCCGTATTTTTTTACAATATTCTGAAAGCTGATGGATACGCTCATAGTGCCTCCTCGATAAAAGCTTCATGGAAAAAGGGACGCTGCGGCTGCAACGTCCCTTCCACAACTGCTTTGATGCTGGTACTAATATCTGATTAGTATTATCCGACGTTGGTCAGCAGGTCAGTGAACTTTTCACACATGCGGTCTTTGTTTTCGGATACCCACATCATATCCACGGTTTTCAGGTTCAGTTCCTCCAGGGGCTTCATGTGGGGGCCAAGCTGGCAGTTTTCCCGCACGGGGCGCAGGCAGGCCTCGGTGCCCAGCTTGCTCTGCACTTCCTCGGAGAGGATGTAGTCGATGAACTGCTTGGCGGCGTCCATGTTTTTGGCGTTTTTGATGATATTGACCGAGGAGCCCAGCAGGACAACGCCCTCCTCCATGTACACGACCTCCACATTGGTGGCGCCGTCCTTGACATAGGAGGTGGAGGGATCCTCGTAGGTGACGCCTACGGTGTACTCGCCGTCGACAACGCCCTTATGCACGGCGCTGGAGCCGTTGAGGATCTTGCCGTCGATGTTGTAGAGCAAATCCTGGACATACTGCCAGCCCTCGTCCGATTCCGCCTGGCCGTCGGGGCTCATGTCCACCAGCATATTCATCAGGTGGTCGAAGGCGGAGGAGGAGGAAGCGGCGTCAGCAGCGGAGATTTTGCCCTTCAGGGCGGGATTCAGCAGATCCTGATAGCCCTTTACCTCGATGTCGCCGATTAAGTCGGTGTTGACCAGCAGGCAGACAGCCGCCGCCTTGTACTGGGTGATGCCGTCGTTCTTAAAGCCGTCGATGACGTGGGCGTCCTCCGGGGAGACATAGGGCTCGAAATAGGCTTCCTTGGCCTTGATGACGGAGTAGCTGCCACCCAGCAGCACATCGGCCATGGGGTTTTCGCTCTCGGACTCAATGCGCTTGAGCAGTTCCCCTGTGCCGGCGGTGATGAGCTCCACCCGGATGCCGGTTTTCTGCTCGAAGCCGGGGACGATAAGCTTGATGAGTTCGTCGGGCTCGGTGGTGTAGACAACCAGGCTGCCTGCGGCTGTCTCCTGTGCCGGCTGTTGAGTGCTGGCGGCCGAACTGGCGGCCGGGGTGGCCGACGCGGCGGTGGATGAGGCCGATGTGGCGGATGAGCCGCCGCAGCCGGAAAACAGGGCGGCACCCAGCAGAGTGGCTGTCAGCAAAGCGATGCCTTTGTGGAAGGCATCGCCCTTCCTTCTCATTTTGGTATGTAGCATGGTATCCTCCTAATGATTGGCATTAAATTGGGGAAATGGATCGAAACATGTTTCCTGTTGCTGTCTCTATTATACCGGAGGATTGCACAGTATCCTATTGCATAAAACACAAAAAATGTGAAAAAAAGAAAACCGAAATGAAAAACCCAGAGGCAGCCAATCCGGCTGCCTCTGGGGGCTGTGTTGGGCTATCATCGTCACGGATTCAGAGGAAACCGAAAGCCGGTTGCCTCGCCGTTTTGGAGAGCCTCGGCCAAGCCGGCCTCGATCTGCTCGTATCCGGCGAAATACCGATCCCGGATGAAGGCGATGGGCACCATCTGATCCGCAGGGGGGACATCATAGGCCTCAAAAAAGGCGGCGATTTTTCGCCCGTTGCTGCCGGAGCGGGTGTTGAAGGGGATAACAGCTACATCGGAGGTGTTTCCGTCGACGGTTACCTGCCGGGGCAGGCTGTCGATGAGGGGCTTTGTCTGGCCGTACTCCTCGCAGGTGATGCGGTAAAAGTAGACAACGGTGGAGTCGTCGGCGTCCACGGCCCAGCGGTCAAACAGCCGACCGTCGGCATCATCCGGGGCGAGCCAGTACACATACTGATATTCGAAAATGTCCTCGGCGGCTGTCAGAAAAGCCTCCCGCAGGTTGTTGCGGATGTGCTCCATTCCGGAATACAGCCGACCGTTCAGCAGCATAACGGGGAACTCCACATTTTCGCCGCTGAGGCCGTAGGCTTCCAGGGCGAGGGCATACTCCTGCCTGCCGGCCAGTTCAAACACATTGTAGGTAGTGACCCGATAAGGGGGCAGATCCGACTCCGCCGCCAGTTCCTCCCGGAGCACCTCCCAGAATTCCTCGGTGCCGTCGCAGCTGCCGCAGGCTGTGTCGTGGAAGAAGAGGATCTGGATTTCCGAGGGGAGATCCGGCTCCGCAGCGGGAGGGGATGGGCTGCCGCAGGCCGCCAAAATCAGGGCGAGAAGAAAGCCCAGCAGTACAATTCGTCGCTTCATCATCGTGTCCTCCTCTTCCGGCAGTGGTGGGATTAACGGGGGCCTGTGGCCACCCAAATGGATTGCCAGACCTCCAGGCTGTCCAGCACAAGGCGCAGGGTGCCGTCCTGCATCCGGAAGGGCAGTTCCCGGCCGGAGTGCAGTTCCCGCACCGCCGTGACCGTCTGTTCCGGCGGCAGGGACAGGGAGAGATGGATGTCTCGAAGGGGGATGACAGTGGTCAGAGGCCGCTTCCCCGCACCGTTTACGAGGTGCAGGAGCATCCCTCCCTCCGCCGCAAATTGATGCACTATCAGCCCCGGATAGGGCGTGACCCGCAGCCGGGGGGTTCCAATGACTCGGTCGAGGAGGGCGGTGGCCAGCGCCTTCAGATCCGACAGACCGAATTCATCCAGCAGGGCATTGAGGGAAAAAGGCAGAGCCATCCAACCGTTTACGGGGTTTTCGAGGCACAGGGGAATGTCGGTGTGGGGGGTGAGCAGACTGGCTCGCTCCGGCGGGGCCCCCACGCCGTCCAGCGGTGCAAAGGAGGGCACCAGGGTGGCCAGCATCCGGGCGGTATCGGGAAAGACCCGGGCCACCCGTCCCCGGAAGGGCACAAGCTCCGCGCCGGAATAGGCCGTCAGTCCGCCGGCCTCCACCCGCAGATAGGCGGCGGATTGATAAGCGCCCTCCTTGGGGGCGGTGGAATCGAGTCCGCACAGGGCCCGCAATTCCGGGTATCGGAGGGCCTGCGCACCCTCCAGAAGCAGGCGGCCGCCCCGGTCGGCAAACTGCCGCAGACTTTCCGCCAGCTTGTTGGTGATGTCCACGGTATCGGGCCAGCGCAGCGACAAGAGCACACTGGCCTTTGTGGGTGACGGCATCAACGACGCGCCGGTTCTGGCCCGGGCAGACATCGGCATCGCCATGGGCGGCCTGGGCTCCGACGCCGCCATCGAGGCCGCTGACGTCGTCATCATGACCGACGAGCCCTCCAAGATTGCCACCGTCATGAAAATCAGCCGAAAAACCATGCGCATTGTCCGCCAGAACATCGTGTTTGCCCTGCTGGTAAAGGGCGCCATGCTGCTGCTGGGTGCCCTTGGCATCACCGGCATGTGGGGCGCCGTATTCGCCGACGTCGGGGTCTCCATCATCGCCATCTTAAACTCCGTGCGGGCCCTGAACGTCAACGAATTCGTCCGTACTGTGCCTCCCGTCGGTAAATAAGAGGAGCCTGCGGCGCATTTAGAAGGGCTCTGCCCTTGCCCCGTTTAAGGGGTTGAACCCCTTAAAAATCCCGCATAACACTTCGCGGCTGCCACCATGCGTCAGGCAAAATCCGTCCGCACCCCCGGTCAAGACGACGACCGGGGGTGCTTGTGCGTTCATCCCGGATTCGCTCCCCCTCCCAATCCCCTGCGCCCGTTCGTTCGCTCCATCTTCGGGTAAAGCCGAAGATTCCGCTCACTGGCTTTTGATGGCGCCTGTTCACACCGCCTCTTTAGAATTTGTATTCATACCAGGAAATGGTGAGATGGCGAAGGGTTTTTGATGCCGCGCGGCGTAAAAAAGCGGCATAAGGCTGATGCCTGTGTCGATTTTTTGGGGAAGTGCGGCGCAAAAATCGCCTTCCGATCGCCGTTTCGGCTTATGAATAGAGATTCTTACTCGTGGTGCTCGTCTCCGTTGTGGTTCGCCAACCCCTTGCCGGGGCATGTCATCTGAAAAAAATCGTCCACCATGCGGTGAATCAGCTGTGCCTTGTCGGTGTCGGCCAGGGTGTAGTACACCTCTTTCCCCGCCCGGCGGCTTGTAATCAGGCCGTGCAGCTTCAGCGTTTTCAGATGGTGCGATACGGCGGCGGCGCTCATCCCCACCGCCGACGCAATGTTGATGCCGCATTCCTCACAGTGGCACAGCAGCCAGAGTATGCGCAGCCGGGAGCCGTCGCACAGCTGCTGAAAAATCGCGGCCGCCTCCAAAAAATGCATGTCATCCGGCATCTGCTCAAGCACCCGCCCAAGCGCCTGCCCATGATCATGAGGAAGATGATGCTGCTTCTGTTCCATAATTCCTCCTGTTTTCTGCCGATTGCAAGCTTCCATTCACGGCAAACCATTCCGAAACGTGCGGCGCGGGAATTGCCGTGAAACGGCCGTTTCGGCCTGTCTCCGCGCCATTTGGTCTTACCTCGATTCTATCCCTTTTTCCATTCACTGTCAATGCGATGGCACAGGGCGCGGCCGCTCCTGCCCACTCCCTCCCGTCCCCTTGCGTCCCCTGTCTGAAATGCCAAAAAGATCCATTAAGCAAACGATTAACATATATGATTTGACAAAATCTGACTCCGCACTTTATAATGGGAACAGCAATCCGTGCGGCCACAGCGATTGCAACCGAAAAATTGGGAACATCGAATCCAGGGAGGGACGATATGGGGCACAACCGATTCTCCATGCGCTTGCAGCCGATTTTCCGGCGTTTTTTTGTTTCCTATGTCATTGTGCTAATCCTGCCGCTTATTATCGGCATCGTGCTGTATTCCCGGGCCAGTGATATTGTCATGCGGCAATCCATCCTCCTCCAGCAAACCATGCTGGAGAAAACCGTGGCCATGATGGATCAAAACATCAGCCGCAGCAATGAGCTGGTGCTCCGGTTCTATTTCGACGAAGGCATCCGGGGGCTCAGCGGTGTCAGTGGAAACTCCATGAAATCCAGTGACATTGTGGCCTTCCTCAACGCCAAGAAAAGCATTAACTCCTACAAGGTTGATAATTCCTTCACAAACCAATTTTTTATCGTTTTTCCCGAGAGCAATGTGGTGCTGGGCAAGGATATTGTCAACGGAAACCTGGAATTTTTTTACGAGAACATCCTCCGGTACGAGGGCATGTCCTACGAGGAGTGGATGACCGAACTCCGCAAATGCACCGGCAAAATTGTCTGGCCCTCCAAGCTGGTGCGCAAAAATGACGTCTACTCCAACATGGTCACCTACCTGCAGCCCCTGGACAGCAACAGCGCCGTTCCCAAGGGCATCGTCTTTTTCCTCTTCGACGAAAAAATGCTGGCGGAGGCGCTGAGCGTCAAGGGCGAGCCGGACATCTCCGTCTACATACTGGATAAGCTGAACCGGCCCATCTACCAAAAGGGCGAGCCCATCCCCGGCGAACTCATCGAGAAAATCAACGCATCCCCCACCAGCACCAGCGGCTTTTTCAACGAGAAATTTGAGTCCGGGAACCGGCTGGCGGTGTACAATGTCTCCGAGCTAAACGGCTGGAAGTATGTGTCCTTTATTCCGACCCACATCGCGTTAAGTGAGTTGTCCGCCATAAAGAACATCACCATTGTCGTCACCCTAATCACCTGTATTGTGGGAATTTTGGCGGCGCTTTTCATCGCCTACAAAAATTCCTTCCCCCTGCACAAGGTGTTTCAGCTGCTGGGGGAGAGCAACGCCCTCCAGTCGGAGGAGAAGCCCACCCTGACGGCGCTGGAGGACGGTGTGGGGAACCTGGTGTCCACCAACCGCTCCATGCTGGTGAACTACCGGCAGCAGGCCACGGTGCTGCAGGCGCTGTATGTGGATCGCGTCCTCAACGGCAACGGCCTGCTGGAGGACAAGGATCTGGAATACTGCGCCAACAACATTGAGATGTTCCGCATCCCCGGCATGTGGTACTGTGTTTTGCTGGTGCAGGTCAACAACGCCCTGACCCACATGGAGGGCATCAAGGTGCTGTCGGAGGGCATCCTGGGCCGTTTGGGCTTTTTCCTCCACTCCCACCTGCCCCACATCCTCAACGACAACGAGCTTGCCATCATCCTGTGCGGAGAGGATGAATTATCGCTGCAAAAAGCGGCCAACGCCTATGCCGACGGCATGCGCTATTACCTGGAGGACGAATCCATCCCCTGCATCATCGGGGTAGGCATCTGCGTCCCCTCCATCCGGGATATTCGGGAGAGTAACCGCATGGCCCTGTTTGCGGTGCAGTACGCCATGTCCCGAAAGGAGGCCGCGCCGGTGGTATTCTCCGCCGCCATCGCCTCCTCCGACACCTTCCTTTACTCCCCCCAGGTGGAGCTGCAGCTTATCGGCAATGTCAAAAGCAGCAATGCCGCCGCCGCAGAACAGATTTTGGACGACATCTACAAGCGGAATTTTGAGGAAAACACCCTGAAGCCGCACATGATGAAATGTCTGCTGTACAATTTGTACTGCACCTTCCTCAAGGTATCCAACTCCCTGTCCATATCCGCCATCGACAACGACTTCGTCGTCCTGCTGGAGAAAAACAACGGCAGCTACCCTGCGGTATTTCACAAGCTGCGCAGTGCGCTGCTGCGGGCTGCCAACCAGTACGAGGACGGAAAGAAGAGCCACAACACCTCCCTGATTCAAAACATCCTGCAATATCTGGATGAGAATTACGACAATCCGGATCTGGATGTGGTCTGTGTGGCGGATGAGTTCCACATCGCCGAAGGATACCTGAGCCAGTTTTTCAAGGAGCAAACCGGTGTCAATTTCCTGACCTATCTCATCAATCTGCGCATGGGCAAGGCAAAGGAGCTGTTGGCCGCCGCCACAGGGAACATCGCCGATGTGGCCGGGATGGTGGGCTACCGAAACGTCTACTCATTCCGCCGGGCCTTCAAGCGCACACTGGGGATGGCGCCGTCGGAATATCGGGACGCATCCCTGGCGGAAAGCGGTGTTTCTGCGAAATAGTACCTTCTCCCCCAAAGATGTACCCCATAATAGAACCAAGGCTGCGGAAGGAACATCCGCAGCCTTTTTGATACATTTTTCAATATTATAGACAAATATAAAATGATGTTTCGTGTATAATTTATTGTTTCTTTACAAAAAGGCAGAGAAAAAGCTACAATAGGGGCATCCCATCACAAATACAGAAAACTGTCGGGAGTATTCCCGCAAAGGAAGGTGATACGATGACCCCTGCCCGCCAACACAATTGGCACCAGGCCCGAAAAGGCATCAAACGGCACTGGCAGCTGTACCTGCTGCTGATATTGCCGGTCGCATGGTTGATCGTGTTCAAGTACGCCCCCATGTTCGGCCTGCAAATTGCCTTTAAGGACTATATGATGCGGGAAGGATTTTTCGGCAGCCCCTGGGTAGGACTCAAGCACTTCAAAAGCTTCATGAGCTCCTACTACTTCCCACGGCTCATCGGCAACACGGTGGGCGTCAGCCTGTACAATCTGATAGCCGGGTTCTTCCCCCCCATCCTCCTGGCCATCGCACTCAACGAATGCCGGATGCGCTTTTTCAAGAAGAGCATCCAGATGATCACCTACGCGCCGTATTTTCTCTCCACCGTGGTGGTGGTGAGCATCCTCATTCAGGTGCTCTCTCTCAACGGCGTGGTCAACACCATCATCACCGCCCTGGGGGGAAGCCCCATCAGCTTCATCAGCGACCCCACCCTGTTCAAGTCCCTGTATGTGTGGAGCGATATCTGGCAGAAAACCGGATACAATTCCATTATGTACATCGCGGCCCTGGCGGCTGTCAACCCGGAAATGCTGGAGGCGGCGGAAATCGACGGCGCCAACATTTGGCAGCGCATCTGGTATGTGGACATCCCGTCCATTTTGCCCACCGCCATTATCATGTTCATTGTCAACACTGCCAGCGCCCTCAACGTGGGCTTTGAAAAGGTGTACCTGATGCAGAATCCCCTGAACATGAGCGCCTCCGACGTCATCTCCACCTATACCTACCGCATGGGCCTGGTGGATATGAACTACAGCCTGGCCACGGCGGTGAATCTGTTCCAGTCGGTCATATCCTTTGTCTTTATGCTGACAGTAAACCGGATCGCCCGGAAGCTCAGCGACATCAGCCTGTGGTAAGGGAGGGAGAAGCATGAACCGAAATCAAAAGCTGTCCCCAAGTGACAAGGCCTTTTACATTGTGGATTTTGTATTTCTGCTGGTGAGCGGAGTCGTTGTGCTGCTCCCCCTTCTCAATGTGCTGGCCATGTCCCTGTCCTCGCCCAACGCCGTTCTGGCGGGGCGGGTGTATCTGTGGCCCAAAAACTTCACGCTGGATACCTATTTGATGGTTTTGCGCACGCCGACCATCAAAACCGGCTATCTCAACACCTTTTTCTACATGATTGTGGGTACCTGCATCAACCTGTTTATGACAGTGTGCTGCGCCTACCCCCTCTCCCGTCGGGATCTGGTGGGAAAGAACACCATCACCATGCTGTTTACCTTTACCATGGCCTTTAGCGGCGGTATGATTCCCACCTACATCGTCATCAAGAACCTGAACCTGCTGGACAGCCGGTGGGTCATGCTTCTGCCCCCGGCCATGACGGTGTGGAACATGATTCTGGCGCGCACCTTTTTCCAGAACACCATCCCCTTTGAGCTGTATGAATCGGCCGAGCTGGACGGCGCCAGCGACATCCGGGTGCTGCTGTCCATCGTCCTCCCCCTCTCCACGCCCATCCTGGCTGTGCTGACGCTGTTTTACGCCGTCAGCACCCACTGGAACGCCTACTTCAACGCCATGATGTACCTGAAGAGCCAGAGCCTGTTCAACATCCAGCTTGTGCTGCGCAACACCATGAACAACATCTCCATCATGATGAACCAGATGAATGATCTGACCCAGCAGGAGCGCTCCCTGGCCCTGGCCGAGGCCAGCAAATACTGCATCATCATGCTCTCCATGCTGCCTGTTATGCTCATTTACCCCTTTGTGCAAAAATATTTCATCAAGGGGATAATGATAGGATCCGTGAAAGGGTAACCCGAATCACACAGTTTTGCATTTGGAAAGGAGCTCGAAAAATAGTATGAAGAAAACCCGATTGACAATGGTAGCAGCCAGTATTCTGGCGGTTCTGCTGGTGCTAAGCGCCTGCGGCCAGTCCACCCAGCAGCCCACCTCCACTGCGGCGGGAGGCTCCAGCGCGGCGTCTCCGTCCGCCACGGCCCAGTCCTCACAGTCCGCCCAGCCGGCTGAGGATTCCAACTTCAACGAGCTTGGAACCTTCCCCATCGTAAAGGAAAAGGAAACCATCAACGTCTACCACTCCCTGGGTGAGCCGGAGTTTGACGTGGAAACCAACTGGATGACCCAGTATTACGAGGAGAAAACCAACATCCATGTGGTGTGGAACATGCACCCCGTGGAGCAGTATAAGGAAAAGGTGAACCTGGCCTTTGCCAGCAGCGAGCAGATTGACTTTGTTGTGGCCGGCGGTTCCCCGGTGACCTCCTTCTCCCGCACGGATGTAATGAAATACGCCGAGCAGGGCGTCATTCTGCCCATCAACGACCTGCTGGAAAACCACAGCATCCACATGAAGGAGCAGCTGGACGCCTATGAGGGCTGGCGGGAAATCATCACCCTGCCCGACGGCAACATCTATGCCATGCCCCGCATGAACGAGTGCTACCACTGCATGTACTACGGCAAAATGTGGATCAACCAGGAGTTCCTGAAAAATGTGGGCCTGGAAAATCCCACCACCATCGAGGAGTTCCACACCATGCTGCTGGCCTTCCGGGATCAGGACGCCAACGGCAACGGTGACCCCAACGATGAAATCCCCATGATTGGCGCCATCGATACCTTCGGCTCCAAAATCGATACCTATCTGATGTCCGCCTTTATCTATGACGACGGCGAAAACCGCCTGTTCCTGCGGGACGGCACCGTCACCGCCGCCTTTGCCCAGCCGGAATTCCAGGAGGGGCTCAAGTACCTGAACATGCTGTTCAACGACGATTTGATCTACAAGGAAAGCTTCACCCAGACCAGGGATGTCCGCAACAAGATCAACAGCCAGAAGTACGAATCCATCTGCGGTGCCATGCCCAATACCCACCATGTCATCGGTACCCGCGAGGTGGACGAACCCGCCCGCTGGCTCGACTACAAGGCCATTCCTCCGCTGGTGGGCCCCAATGGCCTGCAGACCACCCGCTATGACTACTACAACAACTTCCAGAGCGAGCGCACCGCCGGTCTCATCCCCGACACCTGCAAGGATCCCGCCCTCATCATGCGCTGGCTGGACTGGTTCATGTCCGAGGAAGGCACCACCATGCTGATTCTCGGCGAGGAGGGCCTTGGCTGGGAGCAGCCGGATCCCGGTTCCACCGGTGTTGACGGCACCCCCGCTACCTACAAAATCAAGGTTCTGAAGCCCGGCGACGATTACTACAAAACATGGTGTGGGATCAGCACTTCCCCAACTTCCGCAACGCGGCCTTCCGCCATGGCCAGCAGCAGCCCGACGATATGATGAATCCCGACGGCACCGGCCTGGAAAAACATCTCTACAGTCTCTCTGTGGAAAATTACGCGCCCTATGCCATCGACGTAAATGACATCATCCCGCCCCTGTACTATGCCAGCGAGCATGTCAGCGAGGTTGCCCAGCTGACCACCAACATCAACACCTACGTGGAGGAAAGCATCGCCAAGTTCATCATCGGCGATCTCAACGTGGAAACCGATTGGGACAGGTACCTGAACGAACTGAACAACCTCGGTCTGGACAGATATCTGGAAATCATCCAGCTGTCCTACGACAACAGCGCGTTCTCCAAATAAAGTCAAATATACAGGCGAAAGGGGGAAACAATTTTGTTTCCCCTGCCGCTTGTCAGGAGCATTCGTTTCCGGTTTCATCCAATTCTGCCTGCGACAATCCGCAGGTATAATCTGCCCTGCAAGGAGTTGTAACAATGAAAAAAGAATATCCACAGTGTACCTATGGAGCCGTTTATTTTCGCAAATCCAATCCCCCCCGGGAGGACTGGGAGAGGGATTACCGGCAGGCCGCGGCAGACGGAATGAACATGTTCCGCCACTGGTTCCTGTGGGGGGCCATTGAGACTG
>JAJDGX010000044.1 GCA_030265885.1 Ruminococcaceae bacterium OttesenSCG-928-L11
GGACAGCCACCAACCGGCTGTCCTCTTTTAGCAGGCTTGCGAACTTACGCCAGCGCCTCGTGGGTATTGCGCAGCTGTTCACGGATCTGGAGCTTCTGGGGGCATTTCTCTTCGCAGAGGCCGCAATCCACACAAGCGGCGGCATTTTCGTACTTCATCCAGGGGGATTTGCCGATCTCCGCGTACTGTTTTTTGGCGTAATCGGTGAGACTGTACACCTTATGGTAGTTCATCATCTTGAAAATCTCGGGGATATTGATTTCCTGGGGGCAGGGCATGCAGTAATTGCAGCCGGTGCAGTACAAATCCGCCAGCCGTTTGTTTTCCTGCATCATATCGCTGATGCGGCTGCGCTCGTCAGCGGTCAGGGGCGCGATGCTGTCGGCGATGGCGGCGTTTTCCTCCACCATATCCATGCTGCTCATACCGGACAGGGCAATGTGAATGTTGGGGTTATCAAAGACAAAGCGCATGGCGGCCTCGGCGGAGGATTTCACCTTGCCGGGCAGCAAATCCTGAATCACCTGAGACGGCGCGCCCAGGCGACCGCCGCCTACGGGGCCCATGATAACCACACCCAGGCCCTGTTCCTTGGCGAACAGAATGTCCTCCACCAGCGCCTCATCCAGCAGGTTGTACTGGCAGAGCAGAGAGGAGAATACCCCCTCACCCCGGCGGATGATTTCGGCCATATTGCCGGGCTTATCGTGGAAGGAGAAGGAGATATTGCGGATCACTCCCTGTTCCTTCAGCTTGATGGCCCGCGCCATGGGGCCGTCGGGGGCCATGACCTTGTCGTTGAAGGTCTCAAGGGAAATGCCCCAGAAATGGTAGAAATCGATGTAATCGGTGTCCAGCTTGGTCAGGGAGGTCTCCAGACGTTTCTCGTAATCGTCCCCCGAGGCGTTCTCGATGGGGTTTTTCGTGGAAAGATACACCTTATCCCGGCAATTCTTTAAGGCCTTGCCGACGATGATTTCGCTCTTGGTTTCACAGTAGCCGGGTGCGGTGTCGAAGTAATTGACCCCCAGATCCATGGCCCGCTGCATCATGCGGATGCTCTCATCCTCGTCGAACACGGTGACGCCGTTTTCGGTGCGGCTGGGGAACCGCATGCAGCCAAAGCCCAGGCGGGAAACAGAAATCCCTGTTTTCCCAAACGGTACATATTGCATAGAAACTCCCTCTTTTCTGTCAGTCGATTTTGTAAGATGTCCTCTGTCTATTATATCGGTTAAAGTGCACTTTAAGTCAAGGGCTTCTCCAAGAGGAAAATCTACGGGAATGGTGGGTTCGGGAAAAATGTATACCAAAATACTGGAATTGCCGGCAAATCCGCTTGATAAGAAGGGGGCGGTACAGTATAATAATGGGGTAGCGTATGTTGCGGTACATATAAACGGCGCAAAACGCAAACGTTGTCAGAGGATGATGGCGAATCAATGAAAAAGCAAATGAAACGCATGAAAATGCGGTTTGACAACTTCCTGGTGCGGCACGGATTTGGAATGCGATCCAAGCTGATCACGATTTTCCTGGTGGTCAAGGTGATTCCCCTGATCCTGTTGTCGGCAATTGCCCTGAATCAGATTGTGGTTCTGGGGGATGAGTTGCGCAATATTGCGGTCAGCGACTCCTCTCAGGCCCTCAACGACAGCGCGAAGGAAAACATCGAGCGAATGACCACGGACACCGCGTCCAAGGTGGCGGCGTTTCTGTACGAACGGGACGACGACATCCGCTTCCTGGCGGGGATGGAGCCTACGGAGGAAAACTATCGCCGATTTGCCGAGGCTATGACAGGCCGCGTCATCACAACGGGGCAGTGGCGGCTGGCGGAGGACGGAACGTCCTGGGTGCCGGAAGAGCCCACGCCCCCTCTGGAAAATCTCAGCGGAATCTCCACCAATGTGGAAAACAATGACATGGACGGCTTCCACTACCGGGAGCCCGACGCGTTCACATACGATGAAATCCCCCTGTACGACGAAATCACCTTTGTGGATCTGAACGGCAACGAACGGGTGAAGGTCGTGACCGACTCCAACAAAACCCGGTACCCCATGAGCCGCCAGCTGAAAAATGTGTCCCTGCGGGAAAATACCTACATCAAGGCCGAAACCTATTTCCCCAAGCTTCGGGAACTGGCGCCGGGGGATATCTATGTCTCCGACGTCATTGGCGCCTATGTGGGGGCCAACTACATCGGCATGTACACCCCGGACAATGTGGACGCCGCAGCCCGGGACAGGGGCTACGACATCCCCTATCTGCCGGAGGAACAGGCCTACTCCGGCATGGAAAACCCGGTGGGAGAGCGCTTTGAGGGCATTGTCCGCTGGGCGACACCGGTTACGGGGAGCAACGGAGCCGTCATTGGCTATGTTACCTTTGCCCTGAACCACGACCACATCATGGAGTTTGTCGACCACCTGACCCCCATGAACGAGCGGTACACCGAGCTGCCCAACGCCTACGACGGCAACTACGCCTTTATCTGGGACTATCAGTGCCGGAGCATCTGTCATCCCCGGCACCACTCCATTGTGGGCTACGACCCCCAGACAGGCGACCCCCAGATCCCCTGGCTGGAAACCTCCATGTACGACGCGTGGCAGGCAAGTGGCGTGGAAAAGTGGATGGACTATGTGGAGGGCTTGCCCACCTTTGACAATCAGTCCCGCACCAAAAAGCCCGCCCCCATCCTGACAAAGGAGGGCCTGGTGGGCCTGGATGGCCGGTATCTCAACAACGCGCCCCAGTGCACAGGCTGGATGGACTTGACTGTAGACGGCGGCTCCGGCTCCTTCTACATCCTGTGGAGTGGCCTGTACAAGCTGACAACAGCGGCGGCCATCCCCTACTACACCGGGCAGTACGCGCCGTCCGAGGCAAACAACTTCTCCCGGCGGGGCTTTGGCATTGTGACCATCGGCGCGGGGCTGGAGGACTTTACCCGGCCCGCCACCGAAACCGAGGCCAAACTCACCGTCACCATCGACAACAACCTCACCGATACCTCCATGAAGCTGATAGCCACCACCGGGCTGATTATCCTGCTGGTGGTGTGCATCGCCATCCTCATCGCCTCCTCCATGACCAAGAACATCACCGCCCTCATCGCCGGCATCTCCCGGTTCCGCTCCGGGGAACGGCAATTCCGGTTCGAGGCGCCGGTTAAGGATGAATTCGGCACCCTGGCCGACTCCTTTGACGACATGGCCGACAGCATTGTGGACAGCGTAAAAAATCCGCTGACCATCACCGATATGAACCGCACCATCAAATACATGAACGAGCAGGGCCTGGAGTTTTACGACGGCACCCTGGACGATTTGCTGGGCACCGACTACTCCGGCAGCAGCGTCTACCCGGCGGGAACCCCCTTCGACCCCATTCTGGCCCTGGAGGAAAACCGGGAGGCGGAAATCTTCTACGCCGCCGACAGGGAGCGTTATATTCGCGGCAACGCCAGCTACCTGATGGACAAGGAAGGCATCCGCATCGGCTATATCATCGAGACGGTCGACGTCACCGACATGGTGCTGGAGCAAATCAAAATTGAGGAGCAGCGCACCCTGCTGGATCGCATTTTCTCGGCATCCCCCGACCTTATCTGGTACAAGAATGTCAAGGGGAAATACATGGCCGTCAACCCCCGCTTTGCCGCCATCACCGACTGGGAGGCAGAGGACATCATCGGCAAAACCTCGGAGGAGGTGCTGCCCCGGGCAGTCGCCGAGGAACTGATTGAAAACGACGAGCGCGCCCTTGGTTCCGGCGGCCCCCTGTACACCGAGGAGCGGATTCGCTTCGCCGACCGCCACGAGGAAATCCTCGATTCCGTGCGCACCCCCATTCGCGACGCCAACGGCGCTCTGGTGGGAGTGCTGGGGTACGCCCGCAACGTGACAAGCCGCGTCGACATCGAAAACGAGCTGCGCCGCACTCAGCTGGAACTGGAGCAGGCCGTCAACGACGCCAACCGCGCCAACGAGCATAAGGGCGAATTCCTGGCCCGCATGAGCCACGAAATCCGCACGCCAATGAACGCCATCATCGGCATCACCAACATTGTGCTGAACCGGCTGGATGAGACGGAGGACACCTCCGGAAAGCTGGGCGAGGTCACCGCCCATGTCCGCCAGATCGAGTCGTCCTCCCAGCATCTTCTGGGCCTGCTCAACGACATTCTGGATATCTCCAAAATAGAGGCCGGTAAAATTGAGTTGACCGATGAGACGGTGGAGCTTTCCCAGCTGGCCGGCACCGTAGTGGGCATCATCAAGCCCCGCTGCGACGAAAAGAACATCGCCTTTGTCACCGATTTCGACGAGTTTGAGCCCATGGCCTTCCGCACCGATTCCCTGCGGCTGCGCCAGGTGCTGATAAACCTGCTGGGCAACGCGGTCAAGTTCACCCCCGAATGCGGCACCATCTCCTTTGGCATCAAGCAAAAAGCCCGGGAGGCCGGCAAAACACTGGTGGAGTTTACCGTGCGCGACAACGGCATCGGCATCGCGCCCGAGGTGCAGGAGCAGATCTTCCAGCCCTTCGAGCAGGCGGGATCCGGCATCACCCGCCAATACGGCGGCACCGGCCTGGGCCTTGCCATCAGCCGGCGGATCGTCGAGATGTTCGGCGGCCAGCTGGCGGTGGAAAGCGCAGTGGGCCACGGCAGCAATTTCTACTTCACCATCTGGATGCAGGAAACGGAATCCGACCTGCCCCAGGAGCAGGCCATCTCCGACGCCACCGATCAGTTTGCCGGGAAACGGGCCCTGCTGGTGGACGATGTGGACATCAATCGCATGATTGTCATGTCCCTGCTGGAGGCGACGGGCCTGGAAATTGACGAGGCCGCCGACGGTCTGGAGGCTGTGAAGCTGTTTGAGGGCTCCGAGCCGGGCCGGTACGACATCATCCTCATGGACGTGAAAATGCCCAATATGGACGGCTACGAGGCATCCCGGGTCATCCGGGCCATGAACCGCCCCGACGCGGCATCGGTGCCCATCATCGCCCTGACGGCCAACGCCTTCAAGGACGACATCGACACCGCCATCGCCAACGGCATGAACGACCACCTGGCCAAGCCCGTGGAGCAGGACACCCTCCTGAAAATGCTCTTCCGCTACCTCCGCCCCAAACAATGATCTACTTTCTTTTGGAAAAAAGAAAGTAGCAAAGAAAACCAAACCGCTCCGCGATGCCCTCAATAGGGCATCGCGGAGCGGTTCGCTTTCTTTTGCTACTTTTCTTTCTCGTGAAAGAAAAGTAGAGATCTAGTGGGGGATGTGTTCGATGAGTTGGACTTCGATGCCGTGGGGATCCCGGAAATAGGAAAAGCGGGCGGAGGGGTTGGGCGATATGGGCCCCCGCACCAGGGGATATCCGTTTTCCTCCATCCTCTTGGTGGCGTCGTCCAGAGAGGGCACGGCGATGCCGATGGAAAAGCCGTTGTAGGTATTGTCGGCAAAGGCGGGCCCGCTGATGATCTCAATGGTGGGCTGGCCGTCTACGCCCAGAAAAGCCAGCTCCCCGTCCTCAATGGGGTGCCTGCGGAGAACCTCCAGCCCCAGCAGCCCGTTGTAAAACCGGATGGAAGCCTCCATATCCGCTACGTACACTGTGATAAAATCAAAATGCATTTGAATCCCTCCGTTTTGTCAGTGAATGGTTTATCAGTCAAAAAACAGGTCGCTTTTTCGGCGCATATAGATGGAAAGAGCCAGGCCAAAGGCAAGGAAGCTGGTGGCGGCGGAGGTGCCTCCATAAGACAAAAAGGGGAAGGTGTTGCCAATGACAGGCAGCAGTGACAGGTTCATGCCAATGTTGATGATAATCTGAAACGCGAACATGGCAAAAACCCCCACACAGACACAGGCGCCGTATTTGTCGTCGGCCAGGCTGGAGTTATAGAGAAGCTTCAGGCAAATGGCGGTCATCAGCAGCAATACGCCCAACGCACCCATCAGCCCAAAGGATTCGCAGAGAAAGGAAAAAATAAAGTCATTGTGCATTTCCGGCACATAGATGTGCTTGGTGTTTGTCAGCCCAACACCGGTGGCCCCGCCCATGGCAATGGCAACCTTGGCCTGGTATTGCTGGTAGTAATCGCCCAAAGGGTCGGCGGTGGCCTGGTGGATGAGAGTCAGGATGCGTGTTTTCTGAAAATCGTTGATGACATACATCCACAAAAACGGCGTCGCTACCGCAGCCATTGCGGCGGCTCCCGCAATGTAATACCAGCGGATGCCCGCAAAAAACAGCATTGTTACGGCGATTCCCGCAATGAGCAGGGCGCTGCCGTCATCCCCCTGAAAATGGATGAGCAGCACCGGTATGGCCGCGTGGGCAACCAGCGTCAAAATGCTGGACAGCCGGTTCAGGTTCTCCTCCAGCTTGGAAATGTGCAGGGCAAAGGTCAGGATAAAGGACAGCTTGAGCAGCTCGGCCGGCTGCAGGTTGATATTGATAAGCGGGATAACAAGCCAGCGCTTGTCGTCGGCCCGCTCCGCAACGCCGACGCCGATAAAAAAGGTAAGGAGAACGAGCCCGTACACGGCGGCGGAGTGAAGATACCACAGCTTCTTTACAAAGTTATAGTCGATGAGGGATATGACAACGGCGCCGACCGCACCCAGCCCAAAGGCCGCCGCCTGCACCAGTAGGTTGCGGTTGGAGATATCCAGGTAGGCATTGTAGCCGCTTTGCAGAATGCCATACAACAGCACAAGACTAATTCCCGCGGCCAGAAAGCACAGCAGCCACAGGAATTTATCGGTTTTCTGGTAGTACCGAACAATCGCTTTTCGCATAGTCACAATCCTTGATGAAGCCCGGCGAGGGTACCGGTTAATACCTATCAGTATACCATGTCCCGGTGGGAAAGTCGATGTGTTTTCGGCGAAAACGGCATGAGAAGTGAATCCTCTCAATATACATAAAGGGAGCGGCAAACAGCAATCGGCTATGGGAGGTGACGGCTTGGATAAGAGAGAGCCCGGCGGAAGCACGGCATATCCGGCGGCGGAGGTTGCGGAGAAAAATCCGGAATATGGGAGGGAGATGCTGTCCAACATCGGCGGGGAGGACTCGGAGATGTCGGCGGTCAGCCTCTACTTCTACAATTCCCTGATTACCCGGGATTACCCGGATATTTCCCAAGCCTTTCACCGGATTGGCATGGCGGAGATGCGGCATTTGCAGCTGTTTGGGGAGCTGGCACTGCTGCTGGGAGAGGATCCCCGCCTGTGGGAGTCGCGGGGAAGGCGGCATGTATACTGGACACCCCGGTACATCCGGTACCCAGACAAGCTGAAAAAAATACTCAGCAGCTCCCTTTACAGCGAATATATGGCGGCGGAAAAATACAGCAAGCAGGCCGCCCGCATCAAGGATCCCGGCATTGTGGCAGTGCTGAACCGAATCATCCTGGACGAAAAGGAACACATCCGCCTCTTCAAGGAACTGCTGGCACAGCTGTAATCCCAAACAAAGATTGACACAACGCGACTCTCTTGCCCGAAAGCCGGAACCCCATAAGGACGAATGGCATATGAGAGCGCACAAGAAAACCCGGTCGTCATCTTGACCGGGTTTTCGTACCTGTATTGCCCGGCATACGGCGCAAACCACGAAGTGAAATGCAGGGTTCCTAGGGGGATCATCCCCCTAGGAGGGGCAAGGGCAGAGCCCTTTCAAATGCGCCGCAGGCTCCCTAAAAAGCTAGGCCAAATACTGGGCCACCTTCTCAAACAGCAGCGAGGGATCCAGGGGCTTGGCCAGGTGGTCGTTCATGCCGGCGGACAGGCACCGCTGCACATCGTCGGAGAAGGCGTTGGCCGTCATGGCGATGATGGGAACGGCTTTGGCGGCGGCTGTATCCAGGCCGCGAATCTGCCGCGAGGACTCATAGCCGTCCATTTCCGGCATATGAATGTCCATAAAAATCAGGTCATAGTATTCGGGATTGGCCTTGAACATCTCCAAAGCGACCCGCCCGTCCTGGGCCTGGTCAATGGCGAGTCCGGTGCCCTCCAGCATAGCCAGAACAATTTCCCGGTTGATCTCAATGTCCTCCACCAGCAGGGCGCGCTTGCCCGAAAAATCGTACTGCACCGCGGGGACGGGTTCAGCATCCGGCTGGTGCAGAGTCTCCCGGTCGGCGCAGAGGGCCTCAAAGCGCACAGTGAACACACTGCCCGAGTCGGGCCGGCTTTCCACCGCAATGTCGCCGTCTATGATATCCATGATGCTCTTGGATATGGCAAGTCCCAGACCGGTGCCGCCAAAGCGGCGGGAGGTGCTCTGATCCGCCTGCTCAAACTTGCGGAACAGCCGCCCGATTTGCTCCTCCGACATGCCGATGCCCGTATCGCGCACCTGCATTTCCAGCTGTGCACGGCCATCCGTCATGCCGGTGCACACCGCCGACAGGCCAATGCTTCCGCCGGCGGGGGTAAACTTCACCGCATTGGTCAGCAGATTGGTCAGCACCTGCGTCAGACGGACATCGTCGCCGATGATAACCTGCGGCAGCCCGGCGTCCAACTCCACGTGAAAGTCCTGTTGTTTTTCGTTGGCCCGCACACCGATGATGCTCTCCACATTGTGCAGCATTGCCCGCAGGTCAAAGGGCTCGGATGCAAGCTCCAGCTTTCCTGCCTCAATCTTGCTCATATCCAGCACATCGTTGATGAGGGCCAGCAGCTGGCGGGAGGCCGTGTCGATTTTATCCAGACAATCCTGCACCCGCTCCTTGGAATCGGCCACCCGGGCAATGCCGGACATGCCGGTGATGGCGTTGATGGGCGTGCGGATTTCGTGGCTCATAGTGGCGAGGAAGTCTGTCTTGGCCTTGGAGCTGGAAAGGGCCTCTTCCCGGGCGCGAACCAGATCCACCGTCATTTCATTGCGCAGATAGCTGATGGCGAACAACAAACTGCCCGAGCGCAGAATGGCCTCCTCCGCCTCGGAGAAATCCCGGATATTCCGGCAGTCGTCAAAGCCCACAAAGCCCCAGAACTCGCCCTCCAAAAAGATGGGCACCACCAAAATCGAGACAATGCCCTGGGCCTCCAGATGCTCCCGCTCCCGCTGGGGGAAATTGGTGACGCTGCCGTTGACACACTTGTTCACAGAGAGATTGGGGTACCAGTCTGCGGGGAAGGCCACCGACATAGTCAACTCGTTGCCCTGCTGGGGGTCAGCCCCGCCGGACCACTCATAGATTTGCGTGCAGTACAACTCGTCCCCCTGCATGTGGTTGCGCCAGATGTAGACCCTGTCCACATCAACGCTCGTGCCCATTTTCTCCATGCAGTGGAAGAGGGTGTGATCAAAGGAATCCACATCCGACCCCAGCAGCAGAGCCGCCACCTCGTTGACGGTTTGCAGCAGCGATTCCTGCCACACCACCTCCCGCACCCGGGAGTTTACCTCCTGCTGGAGCGCCTGATTGCTGGTAGCAACCTCATCCATGGCGCTTTCTAACGCGACATTGGCGTTTTCCAGTGCGCCATTTTTCTCCACCAATGCGGTGTGAATGGCCGTCTGCTCCTGCACAAGGGTGCAAAGCAGCGCCCCCACCAGGCAGAAGATTGCGCTCAAAAACAGATGCATCAGCCCGGGCGTCCAGAAAAACACGTGGATGGAAAGCCCCAGATACCCCGCTACAACCAGCAGCGACAGAATCCGCGACAGCAAATTGCCCTCCCGGGTGGAAAAGGACAATCCAGGGCGGGCGGAGCGGCTCAGCAAATTGCTGTGGCGCAGAGTGGCCCAGGCCGTCATACCGCCGCCGGATAGGATCAAAAGCATGCAAAGTAATCGCAAAGCGAGCCCTGCCTTTCACAAAAAAGTATAGCCCAAGCAAACTGGGTGCGGCGTTATGGATACAGTCCCCAGGCCGGATGTCGACTGATTTAGTGTAATTTAGTATAGTGTACCTGATTTCGTCGGATAATACAACTACACAGCAACAATTATTTTATCGAACTAAATCAAAGCAAATCAAAACGGGGAGCAGCCGTCAGGCCGCTCCCCGTGGTTGTATGCGCGAAGCCGTGCCGCCCCTCAGTTCCAGTAATTGCCGGAGTTTTTGCGGTAGGAGTCGGCCAACTCCCGAAAACCGGATTGCTCCAGGCTGTCGACCACCACGCCATAAATCTCCTTGGAGGTGACGGTCTCCTTGCCCTCTACAAATTTCAGCACGGGGGAGGTTACAAGCTTGATGTCGGAATGGCCCAGGGGCCGTCCCAGTTCATCGCTTGCGATTGCAAGGGTGTTCTTGATTTTCTGGATGTCGAACGCTTCCATCTTGCCGGAACGCTTTTGTACCATTGCCATCCGTCTTACCTCCATTCCAATATCAAAGGGGGGATTCTCTCCACTTATAGTATACACGTTTTATGTGAAATGTACAAGACGGTTGTGCGAATACCTGTTGAAATATAGCAAAAACCCCGAGGATGCCGCATGGCTCCCCGGGGCTGCACAAGGTGACACGTCACCTGTCGAATCAATACTTCCCGATATCGGTGCGGAAATGCCTGTCCGCAAAGTGAATGGCATCCACAGCGGAGTAAGCGTCCGCCAGAGCCTCCTCCAGCGACGTGGCCACCGCCGTGACACCCAGCACCCGTCCCCCGGCGGTGTGGAATCCTCCGTCGGCACAGGTGGTGCCGGCATGGTACACACAGGCGTCCTCCCGGTTGCCGTCGGCGTCCAGCCCGCTGATGGCAAGGCCGGTTTGATATTTGCCCGGGTACCCGCCGCTGGCAATGACCACACAGGCCGCCGCACCGGGCTTCCAGCGGATATCCGCCTCAGCCAGCCGCCCCTGAGAAACCGCCTCCATAATGGCGAACAGGTCGCTGTCCAGCAGGGGCAGCACCACCTGGGTTTCCGGGTCGCCAAAGCGGCAGTTGTATTCAATGACCCGGGGCCCCTTGGGTGTCAGCATCAGGCCGAAGTAGAGACAGCCCTTGAAGGGACAGCCCTCCTTGGCCATGGCTGAAATGGTGGGCAAGAAAATGGTTTCCATGCAGAGGGCGGCGGTTGCATCGTCGTAGTGGGGATTGGGGGCGATGGTGCCCATGCCGCCGGTGTTGAGCCCCTTGTTGCCGTCCAAAGCACGCTTGTGATCCATGGAGGATACCATGGGGACGATGGCAGTGCCGTCGGTAAAGGCCAGCACCGTCACCTCAGGCCCGGTCATGAACTCCTCGATGACGACCCGGTTGCCGCTCTCGCCGAACTGCTTGTCCCGCATAATGCCGTCGATTCCGGCCACAGCCTCATCAAGAGTCTCCGCGATGATGACGCCCTTGCCCAGCGCAAGCCCGTCCGCCTTGATGACAACGGGAAGGGTGCCGGCGCGGATGTAGGCGATGGCCGCGTCTGGGTCGGAGAAAGTCTCATAGGCGGCGGTGGGGATGCCGTATTTCTGCATCAAGCCCTTGGAAAAGACCTTGCTGCCCTCGATCCGGGCGGCGGCCTTGGTGGGGCCAAAGCAGGGGATGCCCCGGGCGTTCATGGCGTCCACCATACCCAGCACCAGCGGGTCGTCAGGGGCTACGACTACAAAGTCCATGGCGTGTTCCACGGCGTAAGCCACCATGGCGTCCACGTCCGTGGCCTTGATGGGCACACACTCCGCGTCCCGACCAATCCCCCCGTTCCCGGGGGCCGCGTACAGCGCGGTAACTCGCGGACTCTCCTTCAGCTTTTTAATAATAGCATGCTCGCGGCCACCGCCGCCGACTACCAGAACCTTCATGCGTCACTCTCCTGTAAAGGGATTCTTCTTTTTCTTTACGAAAAGAAAAAGAAGCAAAAAGAAACGAATGCAACTCCGTTGATTGTCGCCGGATGCCCGCTGTGAGCCGGCCGCAATTCGCCTCAAGATGACGAGGCGAATTGCTGGCTTGTGGGCCTGGTGGTACACCGTGCCCGGCACCCTGTCCATCCCCCGCAGCTTCCCTGCGGGAATCGCGGAGCGGATGTGTGCAGCTTCAAGCTGCCGCGGAGCGATTGTGTGCAGCTTCAAGCTGCCGCGGAGCGATTGTGTGCAGCTTCAAGCTGCCGCGGAGCGGGTGTGTGCAGCTTCAAGCTGCCGCGGAGCGATTGTGTGCAGCTTCAAGCTGCCGCGGAGCGATTGTGTGCAGCTTCAAGCTGCCGCGGAGCGGATGTGTGCAGCTTCAAGCTGCCGCGGAGCGATTGTGTGCAGCTTCAAGCTGCCGCGGAGCGATTGTGTGCAGCTTCAAGCTGCCGCGGAGCGGGTGTGTGCAGCTTCAAGCTGCCTGCCCTAGTGTTTGAAGTGGCGGATGCCGGTGAATACCATGGCGATGCCGGCTTCGTCACAGGCCTTGATGCTGTCCTCATCCCGAATGGAGCCGCCGGGCTGGATGATAGCGGTGATGCCGGCCTTGGCGGCGGCCTCCACGCAGTCAGCGAAGGGGAAGAAGGCGTCGGAGGCCATGACACTGCCCTTGGCATCCTCACCCGCATAGCGGATAGCCAGCTCCAGCGCCGTGATCCGGTTGGTCTGGCCGGGGCCGACACCCACCGTCCGGTGGCCCTTGGCCAGCAAAATGCCGTTGGATTTCGTGTGCTTCACCAGCTGCCACGCAAATTTCAGCTGCTCCAGTTCATCATCGGTGGGCTGCCGTTTGGTGACAACCTTCAGGTCACCGTCCAGCAGCTTGGTATCCAGCTGCTGCACCAGCAGACCGCCCGCCACTTTTTTCATGTCCAGCATATCGGGAGTATTAGGAGCCTGCAGCTCCGGGAGACGCAGCAGCCGGATGTTCTTTTTCTTGGTCAGAACAGCCATTGCCTCCTCGCTGTAGGAGGGAGCGATGATGATTTCCAGGAAGATCTCGGCCAGCTTCTCCGCAGTGGCCTTGTCCACTTCCCGATTCAGGGCCACAATCCCGCCAAAGATAGAGACCGGATCGGCGTCGTAGGCGTTGGTATAGGCCTCCAGAATGGTCTCGCCAAAGCCCGCCCCACAGGGGTTGGCATGCTTCACCGCCACAGCGCACGCATAGGCGGGCTCCATCTCCTTGAGAGCATCCAGCGCGCCGTTGGCGTCGTTGATATTGCAGAAGCTCAGTTCCTTGCCGTGAAGCTGCTCCGCGCAGGCAAGGCCGTTCTTGTGCTTGGTAATCTCCCGGTAGAAGGCGGCGTGCTGATGCGGATTCTCGCCATACCGCAGCTCCTGGGCCTTCTCATAGGTCAGGGTCAGGGAATCGGGCAAGGTTCCCTCGCTGCCCGGCAGCTGCCCAAACAGATAGTTGGAGATAAGTGCGTCATAAGCCGCCGTATGGGCAAACACCTTATACGCCAGCGCAAATTTATCCTCCCGGGATACACCGCCATCCCGCAGAGACGCCAGCACCTTCTCATAGTCCGCCGGATCCACGATGACAGCCACGTCCTGCCAGTTTTTGGCAGCGGCGCGGATCATGGTAGGCCCGCCGATATCGATGTTCTCGATGGCATCCTCCAAGGTCACGCCATCCTTCATAATCGTCGCCTTAAAGGGGTACAGATTGATGGCCACCACATCGATGGGCGTGACATTCAACTCCTCAATCTGCTTCATGTGCTCCGCATTGCCACGCATGGCCAAAATTCCCGCATGCACCATAGGATGCAGCGTCTTTACCCGCCCATCCAAACACTCAGGGAACCCGGTAATCTCCGAAACCTCCGTAACGGCAATCCCCGCGTCCCGCAAAGCCTTGGCAGTCCCACCGGTGGAGACCACCTCAAACCCCAGTTCCTCCAGCCCACGGGCAAAATCCACAACACCGGTCTTATCCGACACACTCAACAACGCTCTTCTTTTCATCAAAACCGTCCTCTCTCTCCGCACAAAGCAGCGCTTGATTCTGTACGCATCTGTTTCACATCGATACAATAACTCTATCAATTAAGTTTTTGGTCAAACTTTTTTCTAAAAAGTTTGCAAGGTTTAAGGCCAACATTCGTTGGCTTGCAGCGCCCAAGGTCTTACCCGCGAATCTCGCCGCGGCAGTACATGGCAACGGCCTGGGGCAGAATGATGTGCTCGGCGTCCTCCATGACCCGCAGCTGCAGCGATTCCGGCGTGTCGTCGGGCATAACATCCACTGCCTTTTGCAGCACGATTTTGCCGCCGTCCACCACCTCATTGACAAAGTGAACAGTGGCCCCTGTCACCTTCACGCCGTAGTCCAAAGCGGCCTTGTGTACATGCAGCCCATAAAACCCCTTCCCGCAAAAGGAGGGGATCAGCGCCGGGTGAATGTTGAGAATCCGCCCGCCATAGGCACCCAGCACCTTGGGCCCCAATATGCTGAGAAACCCGGCCAGCACCACCAAATCCACGTGATAGCGATCCAGCTCGGCCCGCATGGCCCCGTCGTAATCCTCCAGATTGTGGTAATCCTTGCGGGCCACAATCACCGAGGGAATGCCGTTGTCGGCGGCCCGCTGAATGGCGAACACCTTTTGCTTGGAGGACAGCACCAGCACAATTTCGCCGTCCTCAAACATCCCGGCCGTTTGCGCGTCGATGAGGGACTGCAGGTTGGTGCCGCCTCCGCTGATCAGTACCGCTATGCGGGTCATACCAGTTCCACCCCTTCAACGCCTGCCTTCACCTCACCGATGACAGTGGCGGTTTCCCCGGCCTCGTTCAGGATGCGCACCGCCTTGTCGGCCTCTGAGGCCGCTACGGTTACACACATGCCCACGCCCATGTTGTAGGTGTTGAACATGTCCCGCTCGGGGATGTTGCCAGTTTTGGCAATCAACTCAAAGATGGGGGAGATGGCCAGCTTTTTCTTTTCAATCACAGCGCCGTTGCCGTTGGACAAGGCCCTGGGGATATTCTCGAAGAATCCGCCGCCGGTGATGTGCCCCACAGAGTGGACATCCACCTCGCTGACCAGCTTCAAAATCGACCGGACATAGATTCGGGTGGGAACCAGCAGCTCCTCGCCCAGGGTTTTCCCCAGTTCCGCGCAGTGAGTGTTCAGCTTTTCCTTTGTGACGTCAAACACCTTCCGCGTCAGGGAAAAGCCATTGGAGTGAACACCGGAGGAGGCGATGCCAATCAGCACATCACCGGGAGCCACCCTGCTCTTGTCGATGATCTGGGATTTGTCCACCAGCCCCACGGAGAATCCGGCCAGATCATAGTCATCCTCCGGCATTACGCCGGGATGCTCCGCCGTCTCGCCGCCTACCAAGGCACAGCCGGACTGAACACAGCCCTCGGCAATTCCCGCCACAATCTGGGCCACCTTTTCCGGCACAACCTTGCCCATAGCCAGATAATCCAGGAAAAACAAGGGACGGGCCCCGGTGCAGATGATGTCGTTGACACACATGGCGACACAGTCAATGCCGATGGTGTCGTGCTTATCCATCAGCAGGGCGATTTGCAGCTTTGTGCCCACACCGTCAGTGCCGGACACCAGCACCGGCTGAGAGCCACCGGTCTGGGGCAGGGCATACAGCCCGCCAAAGCCACCGATGCTATCCAGCACGCCGGCATTGCGGGTACGCTCCACATGTTGCTTCATCAGTTCCACCGCCCTGTATCCGGCGGTGATGTCCACTCCGGCGGCCTTGTAGCTTTCGCTGTAACTGTTTTCCATTGCAGCAATTCTCCTTGCGTTCAAATATTATGTACAAGATTTTTAGTCGGCGGTTTCCAGGTTTTCGCTTATTTTTACCTCAAACTTATTCTTTTGCACCTTCTTGGGCTCCTCCACCGGATATTCCCCGGAGAAGCAGCCGATGCAGAAGCCGCACTTGGCGCCCTCGGCAATCTTGGTGACATTGTCTACGGAAAGGAAGCCAATGCTGTCCGCCCCCATGTGCGCACCGATTTCCTCGATGGACATCTTGTTGGCGATGAGCTTGTCCCGGCTGTCAATGTCCGTGCCAAAGTAGCAGGGATGCAGGAACGGCGGCGCGGAAATGCGCACATGCACCTCCTTGGCCCCGGCCTCCCGCAGCAGATTGACAATGCGGCCGGTTGTGGTGCCCCGCACAATGGAATCATCGATGAGGACGACCCGCTTATCCCGCACAGTGGCGTCAACCACATTCAGCTTAATGCGGACAGAGCGCTCCCGCTCCCGCTGGGTGGGCTGAATGAAGGTGCGCCCAATGTAGCGGTTTTTGTTGAAACCAACCCCATAGGGGATGCCGGACTGCCGGGAAAAGCCCAGCGCCGCATCCAGCCCCGAATCGGGCACACCGATGACAACATCGGCCTGCACCGGGTGCTCCAGCGCCAGAAAAGAGCCTGCCCGCATCCGGGCGGTGTGAACACTGGCCCCGGAAATCACCGAGTCGGGCCGGGCAAAGTAGATAAACTCAAACACACAGAAGTGGCCCGGGCCGGTGCAGTGCTCTGTGATGCTGCGCACGCCCTTTTTGTCCACCACCACAATTTCACCGGGATCCAGATCCCGGATGAAGCGGGCACCGATGCTGTCCAGGGCACAGCTTTCGGAGGCGAATACATAATCGCCGTCCAATTCTCCCATACACAGGGGGCGGAAGCCGTGGGGATCCCGGGCGGCAATCAGCTTGCTGGGGGACATGATAACCAGGGAATAGGCCCCCTGAATCTCATACATGGCCTTGCAGACCGCCTCCTCGATGGAGCCGCAGGTGATGCGGGCCTTGGTTATCATATAGGAGATGACCTCGGTGTCGTTGGTGGAATGGAAGATAGCGCCGTTCATTTCCAGCCCTTCCCGCAGCTCCATGGCGTTGGTCAGGTTGCCGTTGTGGGCCAGAGCCATTGCCCCCTTGATGTGGCGCACCACCAGCGGCTGGGCATTGGAACGGCTTTTCTGGCCGGTGGTGGAGTAGCGGACATGGCCAATGGCCATATTGCCCATGCCTACCTTGTCCAGCGTTTCCTTGTCAAACACATCGGGGACAAGACCCAGATCCCGGTGGTAGTGGATGACGCCGTCGTCGCAGACAGCAATGCCGCAGCTTTCCTGTCCCCGGTGCTGCAGGGCATACAGCGCCATATAGGTTTGGGCGGCCACGTCACTGCCCTTGGTTTGGGAATAAATGCCGAAAATTCCACATTCCTCGTGTAGCTTGTCAAACATAGCGCAATTCCTTTCGCCGATCAAATATGAACCCAGGAGGGTTGTTTTTCCGACAGTTTCGCGGATGAAATGCATGCTGCATGGAACAGCCGGTTGCTCTGTTTTGCGGGGGAACACATCACTCGCCCAGAAGCCGCTTCATGATTTCCTGATAGGCATCCTCAGTGCCGCCCAAATCCCGGCGGAACCGGTCTTTGTCCAGCTTTTCGCCGGTGCGGCTGTCCCAGAAGCGGCAAGTGTCGGGGGAGATTTCATCGGCCAGCACAATGGTACCGTCACCGGTGCGGCCAAACTCCAGCTTGCAGTCGATGAGTTCGATGTTCAGATCCTTCAAATACTCGGTGAGAATCCCGTTGATTTGCAGCGAGTAATCGGCGATCTGCTTCAGTTCGGCAGGGGTGGCCAGATTCAGCGCGGCAATGTGATAGTCATTGACCATAGGGTCACCCAGCCCGTCATCCTTGTAGCAATATTCCAGCACGGTGGAGGCAAGCTTTGTCCCCTCTGGCAGGCCAAGCCGCTTGGAAAGCGACCCCGCCGCGATATTGCGGACAATCACCTCCAGCGGTACGATGGTCACCCTTTTCACCACAGTCTCCCGGGGGGAAAGCTCCTCCACAAAATGGGTGGGAATGCCCTTGCCCTCCAGCAGCCGCATCAAGTGGTTGGTAACCCGGTTGTTGATG
>JAJDGX010000045.1 GCA_030265885.1 Ruminococcaceae bacterium OttesenSCG-928-L11
GTTTGCTGCAATACAATGCCCTATTTAGCAAGTCCAAATCCCTTTGCTAGCGCATCGACCGATTGCTCCAAATCCGCCTCCGACACCAGCAGGCTGATGTCTACCTCGGAGGTGGTGACCTGCTTGATTTCAATATCAAGGCCGGCCAGACAGGAGAGCATGCGGGCAAAGACACCGGGAGTCACCCGCATTTCCTCGCCATACAGCTGGATCTTGCTGTTGCCGTTGCTGACCAAAGGCTTAATCTTGGGGTATTTGGCCTGGAGTTGGCGGGTCAGTTCCAGCACCTTCACCATGTCGGAATCCATGCAGGTAAAGGCGATGCCGATTTTGTCGCCGACGGGAGCAGTCTGGGAGACCATGTCAATGAGGATGTCCTCATCGGCAACGGCGGTGAAAATCTCCGCCAGCAGCGGAAGATCCACCGGGATGCTGGGGAAGGAAACCAGTGTGACCTCGTCGATTGTGTCAATTCGCGTGATGCCGTACATTTGAATCCCTCCATTATGCGGTGAAATGGGTTACCCTTCGATGAGATGGGACATTTTATACAATCCGGGCTGCTGATTGTGCAGGAAAAGAGCGGCGTTGACGCTGCCGGTGGCGAACACCTCCTTGGAGGAGGCACTGTGGCTGATGGTCAGCACTTCATCCCGTCCGGCGAAAATGACATCGTGCTCACCGGTGATGGTGCCGCCGCGAATGGCGTGAAGGCCGATCTCGTTCTTGGCGCGTTTTTTCCGCTGGGAATGGCGGTCATAGACATATTGGGGCTCCTTGGGCAGCACGGAGGAAATGCCGTCCGCCAGCATCAGAGCGGTGCCGCTGGGGGCATCGATCTTCTGGTTGTGGTGCTTCTCAACGATTTCAATGTCAAACTCGCTGCCCAGCAATTTAGCCGCAATCTTGGACAATTCCAGCATCAAATTGACACCCAGGGACATGTTGGCGCTGAAAAATACCGGAATTTTCCGGGCTGCCGCCTCGATTGTCTCCACCTGCTCCCGGGAAAGGCCCGTGGTGGAGATGACAGCCGGAAGCCCCCGGGCAACAGCCATTTCCAGCAGCGGCTCCAATGCGGAGGGGTGGCTGAAATCGATGAGAACATCCGCCTCAACCAGGCACTGGGAGGCCTGGGAAAATACGGGATATCCGCCGTTCATGGAGGTATCCAGGTCGATTCCCGCCACAATGGCGCAATCGTCCCGGCTTGCCACGCAATCGGTGATGACACGACCCATTTTTCCGTTGCACCCGGATACTATCATTTTGACAACCTTGGCATTCGACATTGATGATTCGGCTTGCGGCCCGGAATGCAAGCCGTTCCTCCTTTTCGGGTAGTGTGGTGCGGAGCTACTTCGTCAACCCCAGCTTTTCCAGCTCCGAGCATATAAACGCGGCCTGAGCGGTGGCGGGTTCAATGAGGGGGAGACGAGTGGGGCCCGCGTGAAAGCCCATCTGATTCATGGCATATTTTACAGGGATGGGGTTGACGTCACAGAACATGGCGTCGACCAAGCCGGACAGCTTTACCTGCAGCGCACCGGCCTCGGCGACGTTGCCGTCCAGGAACAGCTTGCACATCTCATGGGTTTGCCTGGGGGCCACATTGGCCATGACGGAGATGACGCCCTTGGCGCCAACAGACATCAGAGGAATCACCAGTGCGTCCTCGCCGGAGTAAATGTCCAGCGCGTCGCCGCACAGATGGCGGGTGCGAACGGTGGAGGCCACATTGCCATTGGCTTCCTTGGTGGCGACGATGTTGGGGTGGCGGCTCAACTCCAGATAGGTTTCGGGCTTGATGTCCATGCCGGTGCGGCCGGGTACATTGTACAGGATAACCGGCAGATCAGTGGCGTCGGCAATGGTGGTAAAGTGGCGAACCAAGCCCCTCTGAGAGGTTTTATTGTAGTAGGGGGTGACCTGAAGCTGGGCGTCGGCCCCGGCCTGTTTGGCCTCCTTGGCAAGCCAGACGGCGTAGGAGGTGTCGTTGCTGCCGGTGCCGGCTACGACGGGTACGCGTCCGGCTGTGCGCTCGACAGCATAGCGAATGCACTCCACATGCTCCTCGTCAGACATGGTGGTGCTCTCGCCGGTGGTGCCGCAGATGACGATGCAGTCGGTGCCGTTTTCAATCTGCCAGTCAATCAAACGACCCAGTTCCTCGTAATTGATGGAAAAATCGGCGTTCATGGGCGTGACAACGGCCACACCCGAACCGGTAAACACAGTATTCTTCATAAGCAAGGTCTCCTGCAGCTTACAGCTGCACACACATCTCTCCTACAGATCGTGGCGGAGAGATTTTGTTTGTATTCGTATTTAGATGAACCGCAGGCTCCTAATTAAATATACCCCTTCGCGCACAGCAGCTCCGCCATAAGCACGCCGCCGCCGGCTGCGCCGCGAACGGTGTTGTGGGAGAGGCTGACGAACTTCACATCGTAGTGGGTGTCGGGGCGGAGGCGGCCGACAGAGATGGCCATGGCATTCTCCAGATCCCGGTCCAGTCTGGTCTGGGGGCGGTTATCCTCCTCGAAATAGTGGAGGAACTGCTTGGGAGCACTGGGCAACTCAAGGCGCTGGGCCTCCCCTTTGTAATCCCGCCAGATGGCCTTGATTTCATCGATGGAGGGCTTCTTGTCAAAGCTGGCAAAGACTGCGGCCATGTGCCCGTCAGAGGCGGGGACACGGATGCACTGGGTAGTGATAAGGGGAGAGACCGCGTCCACAATTGTTCCGTCTACAATTTTACCCCAAACCTTCAGGGGCTCCTGCTCGCTCTTTTCCTCCTCGCCGCCGATGAAGGGGATGACATTGTCCACCATCTCCGGCCAGGTCTCGAAGGTTTTGCCCGCGCCGGAAATTGCCTGATACGTACAGGCCAGCACCTTGCTGACGCCAAAGCCCGTCAGGGGATGGAGGGCGGGGACATAGCTTTGGATGGAGCAGTTGGACTTGACGGCGATGAAGCCGCGCTTTGTGCCCAGACGGGCGCGCTGGGCCTCGATGACCTCGGCGTGCTCGGGGTTGATTTCCGGGATGATCATGGGTACATCCGGGGTGTGGCGGTTGGCCGAGTTATTGGAGATAACCGGGCACTCCGCCTTGGCGTACCGTTCTTCCAGGGCTTTGATTTCCGCTTTGGGCATGTCGACTGCGCAGAATACAAAGTCGACTGCCGCCGCAATTTTATCCACATCGGCGACCGCGTCCATGATGACGAGGGGCTTCACGGCCTCCGGCATCGGTTTGGCCATAACCCAGCGAGAGGCCATCAGATCCCCATAGGTTTTGCCTGCCGAACGGCTGGAGGCCGCCAGCAGCGTGACCTTGAACCAGGGGTGATTTTCCAGCAGGGTGATAAACCGCTGGCCAACCATTCCCGTAGCACCGATAATTCCCACATTGTACGTTTTCATGCTCAAGACTCCTTTTTGCGGATTTCACGGGCCGCGCTGTGTATGTGCGCCCCGCGTACCTCATAACCCAACATCCTTGTATATTTGTATACACAAAAACTCCGGCTTGAAAACCGGAGTCGTTTGCAATATAATAAGAGCCATTGGCATAAGGCATGGCGGGCCGGCTACAGCCCGGTCCTCCCTGTTTATAATGCCAGACAGCGCTTCATCATATCTCTACGATGACAGTTGCAGCCCTTTCGGGACTGCACCCAGGGTGTCGGCAGCCGCTGCCTGTACCCTTCGGCGGTAATCCCTTTCACTGGAAGCATTGACATACGGCTGCCCGTCTTCCGCTACTGATGATCCCCGCGCCTCTATCCGGTATAGATGGTCGGTATTTTAACTTCGACCTGTTTTGTCAGGTTATTCAGTTTGCATCATTTTATCACCCGGACAGGGCTGTTGTCAATGCCTTTGAGCGCAAAGGTGTAGTCCGGGTAAAGATTTTCATGGTTTGCATGACAGTTACACCCCAAATGTAGCAATCCATACATTAATATATGAAATTTTAGTGGTAAGGTGAACCCTCTCAATGAAACGAACGGATTTTTACTATGACCTGCCCGAGGAACTGATTGCCCAGCACCCGCTGGAGCGGCGGGACGGCTCCCGGCTGCTGTGCCTGGGCCGAATGGACGGACAAATTGCCCACCGGCATTTTTTTGACCTGCCCGACTTGCTGCGGCCGGGGGATTTGCTGGTGATGAACGATTCCCGGGTGATTCCCGCGCGGCTCATCGGCCGCAAAATCCCAACCGGCGCCCAGATGGAGTTTCTGCTGCTGGAGCAGCGGGACGGCGATGTGTGGGAAATTCTGGTGCGTCCGGGGCGAAAAGCCCCGCCCGGCAGCCGTTTTTCCTTTGGCGACGGCCTGCTGGAGGGGGAGATTCTGGAGGTGCTGGACGGCGGCAACCGGCTGGCGCGATTTTACTATGAGGGCAGCTTTTTTGCGGTGCTGGATACCATCGGCGCCATGCCCCTCCCCCCCTATATCACAGAAAAGCTGGCGGACAAGGAGCGGTACCAGACGGTGTATTCCCGGGAAAACGGATCCGCCGCCGCCCCCACCGCCGGACTTCACTTCACCCCCGAGCTGCTGGACAAGGTGGCGAAACAAGGTGTCGACACCGCCTTTGTCACCCTGCATGTGGGACTTGGCACCTTTCGCCCCGTCAAGGCGGACGAAATCACCGATCACAAAATGCACGCCGAGCACTACACGGTTTCGCCCGAGACCGCCGACCGCATCAACCGCACTAAACAGGCCGGCGGACGCGTCATCGCCGTGGGAACCACCTCCTGCCGGACGCTGGAATCGGTGATGCGGGATCACGGGGAAATCCGGGCTTGCTCCGGCAGCACCGATATTTTTATCTACCCCGGCTATACGTTCGGGGTGCTGGACGGCCTCATCACCAACTTCCACCTGCCGGAATCCACATTAATTATGCTGGTGTCGGCATTCGCCGGGTACGACTCCACCATGGAGGCGTACAGGGAGGCAGTCGAGGAACGGTATCGCTTTTTCAGCTTCGGAGACTCCATGCTGATTCTGTAAAGCGACGCCCTTTGCATCGATTGGGGCTTGATTTCCCCATCACTTACAAGGTATGATAAACAGAGAATACAAAGAGGTTTTTCTGTTTTGGAGGATGGAACAGCAATGGCAGACATTATGCAACAGATTGAAATGGCGTATCCCAAGTTTTCCAAGGGGCAGAAGCTGATAGCGGCATACATCCGCGAGCATTTCGACAAGGCTGCTTTTATGACAGCCGCCAAGCTGGGTACCACTGTGGGCGTCAGCGAATCCACCGTGGTGCGTTTTGCCACGGAAATCGGCTACGACGGCTACCCCCAGCTGCAGCGGGCCCTCAAGGAGATTGTCCGCAACCGGCTTACCTCTGTGCAGCGCATGGAGGTAACCAACGACCGGCTGTGGGGCAGCGATGTGCTGGGCAAGGTGCTGCGCATGGATATGGACACCATCCGCCGCACCCTGGAGGAAACGGATCGGGAGGCCTTTTACGAGGCTGTCGCCCAGATTATGGACGCCAAGAAAATCTACATCATGGGCATTCGCAGCGCGGCCTCTCTGGCCGGCTTTTTGTACTACTATTTCAACCATATTTTTGAGGATGTCCGCAATATGGACACCGCCAGCTCCTCCATGATCTTTGAGCAGATGCTGCGGCTGGATTCCGGCGATGTTTTCATCGGCATATCCTTCCCGCGCTACTCCAAGCGGACGCTGAAGGCCGCTACATACGCCAAATCCTGTGGTGCCAAGGTCATTGCCATCACCGATTCCCACTCGGCGCCTTTGGCCCAGCTGGCCGACTATGTGCTGGTGGCCAAAAGTGACATTGCCAGCTTTGTCGATTCAGTGGTGGCGCCGCTGAGTCTCATCAACGCCCTGATCGTAGCCATCGGATTGGAAAAAAAGGAAGAGATCGCCGAAACGTACGACAAGCTGGAACACATTTGGGGCGAATACGGCGTGTACCAGCACAACGGGGATCAGGAAGGACGGGATGAAGACGTTTGATGTCATTGTCATAGGCGGCGGCGCGGCGGGGCTGCTGTGCGCAGGCTACGCTGCCCAAAAGGGAAAGCGGGTCGCCCTGCTGGAGAAAAAGGATCGGCCGGGCCGCAAGCTCCTTATCACCGGCAAGGGCCGCTGCAATGTCTGCAACCGCTGCACAGAGGAGGAATTTATCTCGTCTGTGCGCAATAATAATCGATTTTTATACAGTGCGTATAACGCATTTGACGCCCAGGCCACCATGGATTTCTTTGAAAGCCGGGGCGTTCCCCTGAAAACCGAGCGGGGAAACCGGGTGTTCCCGGTCTCCGACCGGGCGGCCGATATTGTGGAGGCGCTGACAGCCTTTGCCAAGGATTCCGGCGCGGTGCTGGAGCAGGCGGAGTGCCTGTCTCTGCTGTTGGAAAACGGGGAAATACGGGGAGTTGCAACGGACAAGGGGGAGTATCATGCCCCCAGCGTGGTGGTGGCCACCGGCGGCAAAAGCTATCCGCTGACCGGATCCACCGGCGATGGCTACCGCTTTGCCCAGGAGGCCGGCCACACGGTTACCTCCCTGCGCCCCTCCCTGATTCCCATTGTGGCCAACGAAAAGTGGTGCTCGGATTTGATGGGCCTGTCCCTGAAAAACGTCACCCTCTCCCTGCATCAAAAGGGGAAGAAGAAGCCGGTATTTTCCGAGCTGGGGGAGATGCTGTTCACCCACTTCGGCATATCGGGGCCGCTGGTGCTGAGCGCCTCCGCCCATATGACGGGGAATATCGGCGACTACACCATCGCCATCGACTTGAAGCCGGGCCTTTCCCCGGAGAAGCTGGATGCCCGTCTGCTGCGAGATTTTGGGGAAAATACCAACCGGGATTTCATCAATGCGCTGGGCGATTTGCTGCCCCGCAAGCTGATTCCCGTGGCGATCAAGCTGTCCGGCATCGAGTTCGAGAAAAAGGTGCATCAAATCACCAAGGCCCAGCGCCAGGCGTTTGCCGCGCTGTTAAAGGGGCTTGTCATCACGCCCAAGGGGTTCCGGCCCATCGAGGAGGCGGTGGTGACAGCCGGCGGCGTCAAGGTGTCGGAGGTCAACCCCAAGACCATGGAATCCAAGCTGGTGAAGGGGCTGTATTTCGCCGGCGAGGTGCTGGATCTGGATGCCTACACCGGCGGCTTCAACCTGCAAATCGCCTTTTCCACCGGATATCTGGCGGCGATGCATGTGTAAGCCCAAGACCTTGGGACGCTGTCCCAAACCCTGCAAACCCTTTGAAAAGCGTTTGATCGGAAACTAATATATGTATGGGGTTGGTGGGGATTGAGTTTGAGTGTGGAGGAAGCGCTATGCTGAATATTGCCATAGACGGCCCGGCAGGAGCCGGAAAAAGCACCATAGCCAAAACAGTGGCCCGGGAGCTGGGCTGCATTTATGTGGATACAGGCGCGATGTACCGGGCCATCGGGCTGTTTGCCGTGGAAAACGGCATCCCCACCAAGGATGCCGCCGCCCTTGCTCCGCGCCTGACAGAGGCGAAGGTCGCCATCGAATATCGGGAGGACGGCCAGCATATCCTGTTAAACGGCAGGGATGTCTCCGCGGAAATTCGCACGCCGGAGATGGGCATGGCGGCGTCCGATGTGTCGGCCATGCCGGAGGTGCGGGCATATCTGCTCGACCTGCAGCGGGACATGGCCGCCACCCACAATGTGGTGATGGACGGGCGGGACATCGGCACCGTCATTCTGCCCAATGCCAATGTAAAGATTTTCCTGACCGCATCGGCGGAGGAGCGGGCGCGCCGCCGCCACGCGGAGCATGTTGCAAAAGGGGAAAATGTAAGCTATAATAAGATATTGGACGATATCGTGCAGAGGGACAGCCAGGACACCTCCCGGGCATCCGCGCCGCTGAAACAGGCGGAGGACGCCGTGCTGGTAGACAGCACAGGCCTGACAGTGGCCCAGGTGGCGGATGCCATTTTGAAGCTGGTAAACGAACGCCTATAACAGATATAGCGAGGTCGTGGACATATGAACTTATATGGATTTGGAAAAGCGGTGACCTACCTGTATGTCCGCCTGGCGTTCAGCATGAAATACGAGGGGCTGGAAAACATCCCCCAGGATGAGGGCTTCATCATCTGCTGCAACCACCGAGGGTACAACGACCCCCTTTTCATTGCCCACAAGGTCAAGAAGCCCCTTCACTATATGGCGAAGGCGGAATTCTATAAAAATAAGTTTATATCCGCGCTGTTTCGTTCGCTGAACGCCTTTCCCGTGGACAGGGGGAAGGGGGACATGACCGCCATCAACCACGCCAAGGACATTGTGAAAAAAGGCGAGGTGCTGGCCATGTTCCCGGAGGGAAGCCGCTCGAAGGACGGCAAGCCCCAGCGGGCCAAGCCCGGCGTTACCATGATAGCGGGTATGGTGGGCTGCGGTGTTTTGCCGGTGGGCGTGTCTTACCAGGGGAATCTGGGCTTCCGCAAGCGGGTGACGGTTCGCTACGGCAAGCTGCTGACACCGGAAAAGCTGGGCATCGACCCCAAGTCCTCCTCCACCATCCGCAAGGCCGCCGTTCAGGTGATGGATTCCATTGTTGGCCTGATGGACAAGGACTGCTACGGCACATACGAACCGCCACTGCAAAAGACCGGCCGGTGATTGGCGGGGGTGTTTTTGCAGGGTATCCGAATAAAATGATAAATGGACGGGTGCGCCTATGACAATACGACTGGCCCAAACCGCCGGGTTTTGCTTCGGTGTGGAGCGGGCGGTGAAGCTGGTGGAGGATCTGGCCGCCTCCGGCCGCAAAATAGCGACGCTGGGGCCCATCATCCACAACCCCCAAATGGTGGCAAGGCTGGAGGCTCAGGGCGTTGTGGTGGCCGACGGCCCCGAAACCGTGCCGGAGGGCTGTACGGCGGTAATTCGCTCCCACGGGGTGCGGCGGGATGTTGTGGAGGAGCTGCGGCGGCGGGCCATTCCCTTTGAGGACGCCACCTGCCCCTATGTCAAGAAAATTCACAGCATCGCCGACGAGCATTCCCGAAACGGGGAGACGGTGCTGATTGCGGGGGATGAAACCCACCCGGAGGTGGAGGGGATCATCAGCCACTGCAACGGGCCGTACCGGTGTTTTTCTACCTTCGGAGACTTCAGGAAGATTGTGGAAGGCGACGATTTTTCTGTTGAAAAAGTATATATTTTGTTGGCCCAAACGACTTTTAACATGCCGGAGTGGAAAAAATGTAGAGATTTCGCAAAAAATGTGTATACAAATATAAATATTTTTGATACAATATGTAATGCTACGATGTTGCGGCAGCAGGAAGCCGACGAATTATCCGCACAATGCGACGTCATGGTGGTAGTCGGGGGCAGAAACAGCTCCAATACTGCCAAGCTGGCCCAAATCTGTGCACAAAACTGCCGGACGGTTCCGGTGGAGGAGCCAAAGGAACTGTACGCAGTGGATTTTGGGAATGCGCAGCACATCGGGGTAACGGCCGGAGCGTCCACACCGGCGTTTATAATTAAGGAGGTACAAGTTGTAATGAGTGATGTTTTGAATCAGCAGGATGAAATGAGCTTTGAAGAAATGCTCGATCAATCTTTTAAAACGATAAATTCCAAGGAGAAGGTCACAGCGATCGTAACCAACGTTTCCCCTACCGAGATCGCGGTGGATATTGGTACAAAACACGCCGGCTATGTACCCTTTAACGAATACACCGATGATCCCAGCGTCAAGCTGGAGGAGCTCGTCAAAGTGGGAGACGAGATTGAGTTGATCGTTCTCCGCGTCAACGACGTGGAAGGCACCGCCATGCTCTCCAAAAAACGTCTGGACGCCATCGCCGGCTTCGAGAAGGTGATGGAAGCTGCGGACACCGAGGAAATCCTCGAGGGTACCGTGGTGGACGTTGTCAAGGGCGGTGTCATTGCCCTGACCAACGGCGTGCGCGTGTTTATCCCTGCATCACAGGCAACTATGACCCGCGGCCAGGAGTTGGAAACCCTGCTTCGCCAGCCGGTCAGCTTTAAAATACTTGAGGTCAACCGCAGCCGCCGCAGGGCGGTGGGTTCCATCCGCGCTGTCCTCAAGGAGCAGCAGAAGGTTCTGGAGGACAAGTTCTGGGAGACTGTTGCAGTGGGCAACGTGTACCAGGGCACCGTCAAATCTCTCACCAGCTATGGCGCCTTTGTGGATCTGGGCGGCGTAGACGGCATGATTCACATCTCCGAGCTTTCCTGGAGCCGCATCAAGCATCCCTCCGAGGTTGTCAATGTGGGCGACAACGTCGAGGTGTATGTCCGGGAAATTGACCCGGAAGCGCGGAAGATTTCTCTGGGCTACAAAAAGACCGAGGACAATCCCTGGGAGATTCTCCACAGCCAGTATCAAATCGGCGATGTTGTGCCGGTGCAGATTGTCTCCATGACTCCCTTTGGCGCCTTTGCGCGGATTATCCCCGGCGTGGATGGCCTGATTCACATCAGCCAGATTTCCACCGAGCGCATCAACAAACCCGCCGATGTGCTGGAGATTGGACAGGAAGTTACTGTTCGCATCACCGACATCGACTTTGAGAAGAAGCGCGTCAGCCTTTCCATCCGTGTACTGCTGGAGGAGGAAAAGGCCGATGAAGAAGCCGAGCAGGCCGCCGATACCGAGGATACTGTCGTCTACGAGGCGGCTCCTCCGGAGGAAATGGCAGCTCCCGCAGCCGAAGAGGGCGACGCGGAATAAATACCATTATTTTCAAATATTAAGAGATGTGTTACATGGTAACACATCTCTTTTCATATTTGTGCGGTATGATGGTAGCAATGCGGAGAGGAATCCGGCTAAACCACTGATGCGGTTATTCGCTGAAAGCACCCCGGGCAAAGGAGCAAAGCGCAGTGCGTCCGTTTGCTGCGGGGCATCGGCGGAAGAGGTACCGGTGGTGACATGGTATTCAGGGATGCGGCCGATGAGCGGGGCAAAAAAGGGTTTGCCGCGCAGTCGGCCTTCGCCGGCATAAACACCCGGAACCGGACGCTTCCGGTGGGTGCCGCACGGCGGGAAAACGACGCAACGACGAATATCACGACGACGGGAGGGAGATAACGTTGAATCCGTTAATCAGCTGCTGCGGGGTGGACTGCGGCGCTTGCGAGGGGTATCCGGAAGATTGCAAAGGCTGTACGCCGCTGGACGGAAAACCGGAATGGACGACCTACGCCCACATTCGACAGTGCTATATTTACCTGTGCTGCCGAATGGAAAAAGGCCTTGACCACTGCGGCAAATGCGAGCAAATGCCATGCAAGCGCTATTTTGACTGCGCGGATCCCGCATCCAGCAGGGAAGAGCAGGTGCAATCCATTTACTTTAAAATGAAGGGGATAGCCAAGCTGACGTGACAGCCCCCTTGAATCATAGGTTCGACAGCAAAACAGAAAAAAGGAATAAAATGGATAATAAAAGCCTATCCTTATGGATAGGCTTTGCTGCATCTTATCGGTGCCCGGCGGGGCAAATGGAAGAAATGACCAAAAATCGGGAGAAAAAAACTAACACCCTCGACAAAAAGTCTATTGACAAATTGTAGAGACTGTTATATAATTATAAACTGTATCAAAATGGCCGAATTGCCACTTTTTTTAGTATTATAGCACATAGAATATGGAATTTCAATAGCGATTTCTAAAAAAAGCAGGAAATTCGAATGGGAAGATGTATGCCTCCCCGCGTGCGGGAAGGTGGCCGACGGAGCCGTTTCCGGAAGCCGAAAAAACCGAATGGAGTGAGATTAGCCTATGGTAAATGTCAAGCCCGTCAAATTAGGCAGGACGACGCGTATGAGCTTCAATCGCATCAACGAAGTTCTGGACATGCCTAATTTAATCGAGGTGCAAAAGAATTCCTACAAATGGTTTCTTGAAGAGGGGCTCAAGGAAGTTTTCCGCGATATTTCCTCCATTACAGACTACCAGGGCAACCTGGTGCTGGATTTCATAGATTACCGCATGGAAAACACCCCCAAGTACACCATCGAAGAGTGCAAGGAGCGTGATACCACCTACGCGGCTCCACTCAGGGTGCGGGCAAGCCTGTATAACAAGGAAACAGGCGAGGTCAAGGAGCAGGACATCTTCATGGGAGATTTCCCCCTGATGACCGAAAGCGGTACATTTATCATCAACGGGGCGGAGCGTGTCATCGTTTCCCAGCTGGTTCGTTCCCCCGGTGTGTATTACTCCCTGTCGAGGGACAAGGCGGGCAAGGAGCTCTTCTCCTCCACGGTCATTCCCAACCGGGGCGCCTGGCTTGAGTACGAAACGGACTCCAACGACATCTTCCATGTCCGCATAGATAAAAACCGCAAGCTTCCGGTAACCACGTTTGTCCGGGCTCTGGGCCTTGGCAGCAATGAGGAGATCGAAGGCTTTTTCGGCGACGATGTGCTCATTCGCTCTACCCTGGAAAAGGACGCCACCAAAAACGTGGAGGAGGCCCTGCTGGAGGTATACCGCAAGCTGCGTCCCGGCGAGCCCCCCACCGTCGACAGCGCCCAAACCCACATCGACAACCTGTTCTTTGATTCCCGCCGCTACGATTTGTCCCGGGTAGGCCGCTACAAATACAACAAGAAGCTTGCTATTGCCAACCGCATTGTTGGCCACACCGCCGCTCAGCCCGTCATCAATCCCCTCACCGGTGAACTGATGGCCGACGAGGGCGAGGTGCTGACCCGCGACAAGGCCGAGGCCATCGAGCGCGCCGGCGTAGATACCGTTTTCCTGACGGTCAACGACCTCACCGTCAAGGTCATCTCCAACGGCATGGTGGACATCAAGGACTTCGTGGATTTTGACTGCACCGAGTTCGGCATCCTGGAAAAAGTGCGCCTGTCTGTCCTGCGGGAGATTTTGGACACCGCCGGCAGCAATGAGGAGACCCTCAAAAGCGAACTTGCCCGCCGGGTGGACGACCTTATCCCCAAGCATATCATCAAGGACGACATCTTCGCGTCCATCAACTATATGTGCGGCCTGCAGAAGGGCATCGGCGTCTGCGACGACATCGACCATCTGGGCAACCGCCGCATTCGCTCTGTGGGCGAGCTGTTGCAGAACCAGTTCCGCATCGGCTTTTCCCGCATGGAGCGCGTCATCCGGGAGCGCATGACCACCCAGTCCCAGGATATGGACGTCATCACCCCCCAGGCTCTCATCAACATCCGGCCTGTTATGGCCGCCATCAAGGAGTTTTTCGGATCCTCCCCTCTGAGCCAGTTTATGGATCAGACCAACCCCCTGGCGGAACTGACCCACAAACGCCGTCTGTCGGCCCTTGGCCCCGGCGGTCTGTCCCGGGATCGCGCCTCCTTTGAGGTTCGCGACGTTCACTACAGCCACTATGGCCGCATGTGCCCCATCGAGACCCCGGAGGGCCCCAACATCGGTCTGATTTCCTACCTGGCTACCTTTGCCCGCATCAACGAATACGGCTTTATCGAGGCCCCCTACCGCAAGGTGGAGCGCTCCACCGGCCGGGTTCTGGACGAGGTGGTCTACATGACTGCCGACGTGGAGGACAACTACGTCGTGGCCCAGGCCAACGAGCCGCTGGATGAAAACGGCTGCTTCTCCGACCGCCGCGTCACCGTCCGCCACCGGGACGCCATCCGCGAGGTTCCCAAGGAGCAGGTGGATTTCATGGACGTCTCGCCCAAGATGGTGGTATCCGTGGCTACGGCCATGATCCCCTTCCTGGAAAACGATGACGCCAACCGCGCCCTCATGGGATCCAACATGCAGCGCCAGGCCGTGCCCCTGCTGCGGACTGAAAGCCCCATTGTCGGCACCGGCATGGAGTACAAGGCCGCCGTCGACTCTGGCGTTGTGGTTGTGGCCAAGCAGGACGGCATCGTGGAGAAGGCCAGCGCCCGGGAAGTGCAAATCCGGGATCACGAGGGCAAGCTTCATTCCTATAACCTTATCAAATTCATGCGCTCCAACCAGGGCACATGCATCAATCAGCGCACCATTGTCTCCGTGGGTGACGAGGTGAAAAAGGGCGACGTCATTGCCGACGGCCCCGCCACCAGCCAGGGCGAAATTTCCCTGGGCAAAAATGTCCTCATCGGCTTTATGACATGGGAGGGCTACAACTATGAGGACGCCGTCCTCATCAATGAAAAGCTGGTCAAGGAGGATATGTTCACCTCCATCCACATCGAGGAGTACGAGACCGAAGCCCGCGACACCAAGCTGGGCCCCGAGGAAATCACCCGGGACATCCCCAACGTGGGCGAGGACGTGCTCAAGGAACTGGATGAGCGGGGCATTATCCGCATCGGCGCCGAGGTTCGTGCCGGTGACATTCTGGTGGGCAAGGTTACCCCCAAGGGCGAGACCGAGCTGAACGCGGAGGAGCGCCTCCTGCGGGCCATCTTCGGCGAAAAGGCCAGGGAAGTCCGCGACACCTCCCTGCGCGTGCCCAACGGCGAATACGGCATCGTGGTGGACGTTAAGGTGTTTACCCGGGAGAATTCCGACGAGTTGTCCCCCGGCGTCAACATGGTGGTCCGTTGCTACATCGCCCAAAAGCGCAAAATTTCCGTAGGCGATAAAATGGCCGGACGCCACGGCAACAAGGGCGTTGTATCCCGGGTTCTGCCCCAGGAGGATATGCCTTACCTGCCTGACGGCCGTCCCCTGGACATCGTGCTGAACCCCCTGGGCGTGCCGTCCCGTATGAACATCGGCCAGGTGCTGGAGGTTCATCTGGGCCGCGCCGCGGCAGAGCTGGGCTGGAAGATCATGACGCCCGTATTTGACGGTGCCCACGAATCCGACATCCGCGACTGCCTGCGGGATGCGGGTCTGCGGGAGGATGGCAAGACCATCGTCTACGACGGCCGCACCGGCGAGCCCTTCGACAATGCGGTTACCGTCGGCTATATGTACTTCCTCAAGCTGCACCATCTGGTCGACGACAAGATCCACGCCCGTTCCACCGGCCCCTACTCTCTCGTTACCCAGCAGCCCTTGGGCGGTAAAGCCCAGTTCGGCGGCCAGCGGTTCGGTGAGATGGAGGTGTGGGCGCTGGAGGCTTATGGCGCCGCCTATACACTGCAGGAAATTCTCACCGTCAAGTCTGACGATATTGTCGGCCGCGTAAAGACATACGAGGCCATCATAAAGGGCCAGAACGTGCCCAAGCCCGGTATCCCCGAATCCTTCAAGGTTCTCATCAAGGAGCTGCAGTCCCTGTGCCTCGACGTCAAGGTTCTGGACAAGGACGGCGAGGAAATCGACCTGAAGCAGAAGTACGACGACGACAATATGGGGCTTTCCATCAAGGAGGACGACTTGTTCGAATCCGAGACGGTGGAGATCGAATCCGAGATCGAGGCCGGTTTCGAGATTGAACACCCCGACCCCGACGAGCTGGGCGACGACCTCCTGCTGGATACGGAAGAGCCTGAAGAGGACGATCTCTTCCCCATCGAGGAAATCGACGACGATACACTATAAAACCTCTTCTTTTCTTTTGGAAAAAAGAAAAGAAGCAAAAGAAAATCATCCCGCTCCGCGGATTGCAGCCGTGGGGCGGGGATGAAACCAAAGCATCGCAGGACGAATTGCAGGCCTGCGGTGCGATTGAGGTATTCTTTTGTTTCTTTTCTTCTCCTTAAGAAGAAAAGAAAAGAAAAAAAGAGGAAAGCAGGGGTATAAGCTTGGAATTTAACGTATTTGAATCGATGAAAATCGGGCTGGCTTCTCCGGAGTCCATTGAGGAATGGTCCTACGGCGAAGTCAAAAAGCCGGAAACCATTAACTATAGAACGCTGAAGCCGGAACGGGACGGCCTGTTCTGCGAGCGTATTTTTGGCCCCCAGAAGGACTGGGAGTGCTATTGCGGCCGCTACAAGCGCATCCGCTACAAGGGCAAAATCTGCGAGCGCTGTGGCGTCGAGGTAACCCGCTCCAAGGTGCGGCGGGAGCGCATGGGCCACATCAAGCTGGCGGCCCCCGTCTCCCACATCTGGTATTTCAAGGGCACATCCTCCCGGATGGGCCTGCTGCTGAACATGTCCCCCCGTCTGCTGGAAAAGGTGCTGTATTTCGCGGCCTATGTCGTCATCGATCCCGGCCGCACCAGCCTGAAAAAGTACAGCCTCCTCACCGAGAAGGAGTACCGCGAGCTCAAGGAGGCCTATGAGGACGATTTCAAGGCCGGCATGGGCGCGGAGGCCGTCAAGGAACTGCTGGCGGAGATCAATATCCCCGAACTGTCCGAGGAACTGAAGGAAGAACTGAAAACCGCCACCGGCCAGAAGAAGGCGAAAACCCTGAAACGGCTGGAGGTTGTGGAGGCGTTCCGTCAGTCCGGCAACAAGCCGGAGTGGATGGTTCTGGACATTGTCCCGGTTATCCCCCCGGATATCCGGCCCATGGTGCAGCTGGACGGCGGCCGCTTCGCTACCAGTGACCTCAATGACCTGTACCGCCGTGTCATCAACCGCAACAACCGCCTCAACAAGCTGCTGGAGCTGGGCGCGCCGGACATCATCGTCCGCAACGAGAAGCGCATGCTCCAGGAAGCCGTTGACGCCCTCATCGACAATGGCCGCCGCGGCCGCCCTGTCACAGGCCCCAACAACCGCCCCCTCAAGTCCCTGTCCGACATGCTCAAGGGCAAACAGGGCCGCTTCCGCCAGAACCTGCTGGGCAAGCGCGTCGACTACTCCGGCCGTTCCGTTATCGTGGTCGGGCCCGAACTGAAAATGCATCAGTGCGGCCTGCCCAAGGAAATGGCCATTGAGTTGTTCAAGCCCTTCGTCATGAAGCGGCTGGTGGACAACAAGGACGCCCAAAACGCCAAGCAGGCCCGCAAGATGGTGGAGCGCGCCACCTCCAAGGAGGTCTGGGACGCGCTGGAGGTTGTCATCAAGGATCACCCCGTGCTGCTGAACCGCGCCCCCACTCTGCACAGACTGGGCATCCAGGCCTTTGAGCCCATCCTGGTCGAGGGCCGCGCCCTGAAGCTGCACCCCCTGGTCTGCACCGCCTACAACGCCGACTTTGACGGCGACCAGATGGCTGTGCACGTGCCTCTGTCCGCCGAGGCCCAGGCCGAAGCCCGCTTCCTGATGCTGGCCGCCAACAACCTGCTCAAGCCCTCCGACGGCCGCCCGGTGGCGGTTCCCACCCAGGACATGATTCTCGGCTCCTATTACCTGACCATGATCCGCGAAAACGAAGTGGGCGCCGGCAAGGTGTTCCGGGATCCCAACGAGGCCACCATGGCCTATCAGGAAGGCGTTGTGGGCCTTCACGCCCCCGTCAAAATCCGCGTAACCCGGGAGACGGTGGACGGCAATGTCAGCCGGATCATCGAGACTACCGTGGGCCGCGTCATCTTCAACGAACCCATCCCCCAGGATCTGGGCTTTGTGGATCGCACCGACCCGGAGCGCCAGTTTGATCTGGAATGCGACTTCCTTGTCCGCAAAAAAGAGTTGGGCAAGATCATCGACCGCAGCATCGCCCGTCACGGCACCGCCAAAACAGCGGAGCTGCTGGATAAAATCAAGGCCCAGGGCTTCAAGTACAGCACC
>JAJDGX010000046.1 GCA_030265885.1 Ruminococcaceae bacterium OttesenSCG-928-L11
AAGGCCGTTTTCAGACGTTTTGTTGCTGTCTCTCGTACCCTACATCGTTTGCGACCTTTCTATCGCCCACAGACGGAGCACCCGTCAAAACGCACAAAAAAGCCCCCAATTCCACCCCTAAAAAGTCCTTAAAACCGCCCTCAGCAGCCCCAAAACCGCTGTTTTGCTGTGCAGAATGACGGAGGATTTTTTACCTTGAAAATAGTCCGCAAAATCAGCACTCCATCAGCCTATCAACCTCGTCCTGTTGTTTTGCAAGCCACGATGAAAATTCGTTAATCGGCATTTCCTTGTCCTTGACCCGCCGTTTAAGCCGCACCGCTTCTTTGCGGAACACCTTAAACGCTTCATCCACAGCCGCCACCTTTTCCGTGTCGGGGGTTTTTCCGCGCTTTAGCTTCCGCAGGCGATTGTACCAGTAATAATAAGCAGCTTCGTAATACTGCTCGGCCTTGTCGGTTTTCGCCCTCTCGTCAAACTCCCTTTTTGCTTCAACCGCCTGCACCTTGCGGCACTCGTCCGAACACAATTCATAATGGCGGCTTCGGGCAAGAAAATCTTTGCCGCAGACCTTGCACTCTTGAAAGACGAAGCCCCATTCATCAATCTTGTGCAGGTAATAAGCAATCACAGGCAGGAACGAAGCCGAAGCGACAACGCACTCAAAAGACCGCTTCAAAACAGGATACCACAACTCCACCGCCGCTTCTTCATCCCGCAACACCTTTGACAGCGCGGCGGTTGCTTCTTCCTGCCACGGCCTGTTGTTATCATCATACAGGAAAAATGGGCGGTACAGGGCAGACAGCCGCCCAATCAGTAAATCCGCGCCGTGGTTGAGGTTATAGCAATTCAAATATTCATCCCATGTTTTCACGGCGGCGAACAGCGCAGTAGGTTCGCCGCTTTCGTATTTGCCCCGCAGGAAGTCGGCCACAGGCGCGGCCATCTTCCACCGGGCAGCTTCAAGCGGAATAACCTTGCCGTAGCTTTCCCGCAGCGTCATGGAGTTTCGGTTCCATTCCATTCCCGCATCCGTTTCAAAATCAATGAGGAACTGCCCTAAAGGGCGGGTTTGGTCAAAGTAAATATTGCCAGAGCCATCTTCTAACTGGCGGCGCGCTTCGTTCATTTCCCCGATGACGATACGCTCCATCATTTTCTTTCGGTCAAGGGTGAGTGCAAAGACGATTTTGCCAAATCCACGCCCCCGTTTTGAAAAATCATACTCCATAATTATCATTTCACTCCTTTCTAACAGGAATAATGTTTTGTGGTTAATGTGGTTACTTGCATGATACCTCAAAACGCTGATTTTATCAATAGTTTGTGCGATAATATTTATAGGCGGGAGAAATGATTATCGCCGACAAAACTGAATACCGCAGCCGGTCAGATACCGGGAACTGCCACACTCTTGCCAAGTCTGCGCCGGGGCGCAGCGCGAGAGGGGCACAACCGAGAGAACGCGCCCAATGCCAAGCAAGGCAGGACGCAGGAACGTGGGCGGGATGAAAGCGGAACAGCACACCGAAGCCATAGCCCCCGGCAATGGCTTCTAAAAATCCACCGGGGCAGCAATTCCTGATGATATATTGCTTGTGGATAAAATACATGAGGCAGTTAGAAGATTGTTTGAAACGACAGCGGGAGCGGCTGCCCCTACAGTTAAAGTTATTAATCTTTCCATCGGATTATCATACCGCCAGTTTGATAGAGCGATGAGTCCGCTGGCACGGCTACTTGACTGGTTAAGTTACAAATATCGCGTACTGTTTGTTGTTAGTGCAGGCAACCATGCCGGAAACGACCGTGGGGATGATATTGAGAACCTTGATTTAGGGATGGATTTATCTGACTTTGCTGCACTGAGTATGGATGAGCGAGATAGCAAAATAATAGACCATTTGAATAACAATTCAAGGCATCTCCGATTATTAGCTCCGGCCGAGAGCGTTAATGCTCTAACGGTGGGGGCCACTTTTGATGATGCTACAAGCTTTACGGAAAATGAGCGGTGGGTTTTACCCTGCTCAAACGGAATGATTAGTCCAATAAGTTCGCTTGGCAAAGGGATGAATAATGCGGTAAAGCCTGATATTGTTTATGACGGCGGACGCAAGTTTGTTATGGCATCTACGCGAGCTCCAACATCCACAAAGGTAAGGTGGGCTAATGCTCCTACGAGAGAACCCGGGATAATATCTGCTGCTCCAACAGACATCGCAGCAGGTTCAAGCAAAATAATGTACACTTTCGGGACTAGTGATGCAGCGGCACTGATTTCACATGAAGCCGGTCGCTGCTATGATGCGCTGCAAGAAGTTTTTGGTACGGCAAAAAGAGATATTCCTGATAACCATATAGCATTGTCGCTAAAAGCCATGCTTATTCATGGAGCTGAATGGGGAGAGTTGGGTGAAAAAATATCGAATATTTTGCAGTGGAAAAAAAGAGAACCATCTGATAAGCTGCATCGATTTATTGGCTTTGGTAAGCCGGATATTGAAAAAGCGATTGAATGCGCAAAAAATCGTGTGACGCTCATGGGATATGGAGATCTCAAAAATGGAGAAGCGCAGTTATTTACGCTTCCGCTTCCGTTTGACTTCAGTTCCAATAAGCTATCTCGCAGGCTAACAGCGACACTTACATTTTTTTCGCCTATTGTCTCTTCTCGGCAAAAATATCGAGCGGCTGATGTTTGGTTTACAATTGAAAACAGCAAAAAGAACTTATTGGATGCGCGTATTAATGCTAGTGACAAAGCCGTTACACGAGGGTCGGTGCAGCATGAAATATTTGAAAATGAACAGACTGTCGTTTGGGATGAAGATGGTGAAATTCGACTACGTGTTAATTGTCGAGCAGATGCGGCAGAAAACTTTAGCGGAGAAATTCCTTTTGCACTGATGGTGTCCTTTGAAATAAAGAGCGACATAGATATTGATGTGTACACAAAAGTTGCCGAGAAAGTTAAACCACGTATTATCGTATAATTGCTCAAATCGAATACTCGCTTATTTAAAAACCACATGACATGGTGTTTATGTCATGTGGTTTTGAGTTTGCGATGCTAATTAAGGTAGATTTATGCCTGATTTCAGCATATGATTGTCAAGAAAAAATTTATGGATGACTTGACACAAGCATATGCACATCTGGAGTATCAATCCAAGAAAGACTCGGCGGATGCCATGAAGTGGATTCACAAAACTTCCCTTGGCTTACAAGCGGCCGAAGAAACGAATCCAGTCTAAACATTTGTCATGACTTGTCATAAACGAAAAAAAGCAGTGGTCAGAATGGAAGTGGAACGGATAAAAGAAAAAAGCCTGCAAACCGCATGTTTACAGGCTTTTTGGCGGAGAGAGAGGGATTCGAACCCTCGGAACGCTATAAACGTTCACACGATTTCCAGTCGTGCGCCTTAGACCAGCTCAGCCATCTCTCCATGTATTTGTCAAGATATCGATTTTGGAAAAATGACAAATATCTTGACAAATATAACTTGTATTTAGTTTTAGTGAACTCAAATAAATAGCATTGCAATCAGGATTATCTCGGTTTGCCTTCCACTTTCCGCACAAGATTTCCAGTCGTGCGCCCTCGACCAGCTAGGCGACATCTCCATATTCAGTTGTATTGTCACATTGTCCCGCCGACAACTCTGTGGACAAATGACTTGATTATTATATCGCATGATTGATATAAAGTCAAGCCCGAATTTCCTTTTTTCCTCTTACCCAGCGCACAGTCGACAAAAGAACACCGATACCGAAAATCCCGAGAAACCGAGACAGCACAAACCCGAGCAAAACCGAGGATTCAGGAGGTTTTGGCAATAAAATTCCCTTTTCTATGTGGAAATCGCAGAAAATTACGGAATAAGCGGAAAATTATTGACTTTTACGGAATTTATGGTATATTTTGAATTGCTTCTTTGATTTTGAGAAAACTGGCTTGTAGGCGGCGGCTTTTCACCGCTGTCCGCAAGAAAAGAGGGAGGGCGCATAGTTGAAAGACAACAACATCATTTCTTTAAAAAACATTGCCGTGGATTATGACGGTGAACGTGTCCTGAATGGCATCAATCTTGATATTCGCGATAAGGAGTTTGTCACGTTCCTGGGGCCATCGGGCTGCGGGAAAACAACCACCCTGCGGATCATCGGCGGATTTGTGGATGCCAGCGAGGGAGACGTTTTTTTTGAGGGCGAACGCATCAACGATTTGCCTCCTCACAAGCGAAAGGTCAACACGGTTTTTCAAAAATATGCTTTGTTTCCCCATTTGAATGTGTACGAGAACATTGAGTTCGGCCTGAAAATCAGCGGGGTAGAGCAGGCGGAGCGACAAACCCGAATCCGGGAAATGCTGGAGCTGGTCAACCTGACCGGCTTTGAATCCCGCAATGTCAACCAGTTGTCCGGCGGGCAGCAGCAGCGGGTTGCCATTGCCCGGGCGTTGGTCAATCACCCCAAGGTGCTGCTGCTGGACGAGCCTCTGGGTGCCCTGGATCTCAAGCTGCGCAAGGAGATGCAAACGGAACTGAAGCGCATCCAGCAGAGCATGGAGATCACCTTTGTATATGTCACCCATGACCAGGAGGAGGCCCTGACCATGAGCGACACCGTCATTGTTATGAAGGACGGCAACATCCTGCAGACCGGCACGCCTCAGGACATCTACAACGAGCCCATCAACGCCTTTGTGGCCGATTTCATCGGGGAAAGCAACATCATCGACGGCGTTATGCTGCGGGATTACCGAGTGGAATTTGCCGGCGTGCAATTTGACTGTGTCGACGCCGGCTTCGGCATTGACGAGGACGTGGAGGTCGTCATTCGCCCCGAGGACATCAAGGTCGTCGACCCGGAGGGCGCACCCATTGTTGGCGTGGTGGAATCGGTCATTTTCAAAGGCGTCCACTACGAGATGACAGTGGGGGCCCACGGCTTCCAGTGGATGATCCACTCCACCCTCAGCGAGGAAGAGGGCACTAAAATCGGCATGAACATCCTTCCCAACGACATCCACATTATGCGCAGAACCGAGGAGGCATAACAGCCCGGATCTGCTCCGACAGTTTGGGAAGGAGGAAATACTATGAAAACCAAAGCGACTGCGTTTCCCTATACCATTTGGATGGTTATCTTTATTGTGGTGCCGCTGCTGCTGGTGGCCTATTTCGCCTTTACGGCTCAGGTACCGGTGGAGGGCGGCTTGGCAGGGGAGACCCGCACCGTCTTTACCATTGACAATATCTCTCAGGTGGGCAAATTTGCACCTGTCCTGACTCGCTCTATCACTCTGGCGGCCATAGCTACGGTGATATGCCTGATTATCTGCTATCCCATCGCCTATATCATCTCCCGGGGGGGCGGCGTATACCAGCGCACCCTGCTGATGCTTGTGATGCTGCCCATGTGGATGAACTTTTTGCTGCGCACCTACGCCTGGATGACGCTGCTGGAGAAAAACGGCCTCATCAATCGGTTTTTCGGCCTGTTCGGCCTTGGCCCCTTTGAGATGATCAACACCGGTGGGGCAGTGGTGCTGGGCATGGTGTACAACTATATGCCCTTTATGATTTTGCCCCTCTACTCCATCATGACCAAAATCGAGGTAACCACCATCGAGGCCGCCCGGGATTTGGGCGCGGATGGTCTCCATGTCTTTTTGCGGGTCATTCTGCCGCTGAGCATCCCCGGCGTCAAAACCGGGATCACCATGGTGTTTGTGCCGGCGGTGTCTACATTTATCATTTCCCGTATGCTGGGTGGCGGCGGCTATCTGCTCATCGGCGACCTCATCGACCTGCAATTCCTGGGCAATGCCTACAACCCCAACCTGGGTGCCGCCATCTCCATTGTGCTGATGGTGCTGATTCTTCTCTGCATGAGTATCTTCAACCAGTTTGGCGATGAAGAGGAAATGGAGGGGACGCTGCTGTGACAGGTGTAACGAAAATGAAATGGTACGCCAAGACCTACATCGGGTTTATCATGGCGTTTCTCTACCTTCCGATTTTGGTCTTGATTGTGTATTCCTTCAACGAATCCAAATCCCGCTCCTACTTCACCGGCTTTACGCTCAACTGGTACAAGCAGCTGTTCACCAACGACCTCATCATAAATTCGCTGATGAACACGCTGGTAGTGGCGCTGATTTCCTCTGTGGTGGCCACAATCATCGGCACAGCGGCGGCCATCGGCATTATGAATATGAACAAGTGGCTACGGGCCGCTGTCATGAATTTCACCTATCTGCCCATCATCAACCCGGAGATCATCACCGGTGTTTCCATGATGCTGCTGTTCGGCGCGTTTCAGACCCTGTTCGCATGGCTGGGGGAGAACACCGGCGTGAACATTCCCTTCCAGTTTGGATATGTGACACTGGTGCTGGCTCACATCACCTTCAACATCCCCTATGTCATACTGAATGTGATGCCCAAGCTGCGGCAGATGGACAAAAGCATCTACGAGGCGGCTCTGGATCTGGGCTGCAACGAGTGGCAGGCATTTACCAAGGTTGTGGTGCCGGACATTATGCCGGGCATTACCGCCGGATTTTTGACCTCCATCACCATGTCGCTGGACGATTTCATCATCAGCTACTTTGTCAGCGGGCCTACGTCCCAGACATTGCCCATCACGATTTTCTCCATGACACGGCGAAAGGTCAGCCCGGAAATCAACGCCCTGTCCACCATCATTTTTGTGGTGGTGCTGGCGGTGCTCATCCTTGTCAACATCAACGACGCCCGCAAGGAAAAGCTGCTGCGGAAAAAGGCGGGAGGTGGCTCCCGTGCGTAAACGCTGGCTCAGTATTGCATTGGCGGCCCTGATTTGCCTGTCTTTTCCGGCAATGGCCTGGGCCGAGGAAGAGGACGGCGGCGAGCTGGAGCTGTACACCGACGAAGCCTACTACACCCGCTTTGCGGGTCAGGGCATTTCCATCAACGTGTACAACTGGGGAGAATACATCTCCGACGGCTCCGATGACACCCTCAACGTCAACCGGGCCTTTCAGGATTTGACCGGCATCCGGGTGTACTACTCCACCTACGCCACCAACGAGGAGTTGTATTCCAAGCTGCGGTCGGGCAACGCCAACTACGATGTCATCATCCCCTCCGACTATATGATAGGCCGGATGATCAACGAATCCATGCTGCTGCCCCTGGACAAGGACAACATCCCCAACCTGCAGTATATGGACGAAACCTTCCTGAATCCCATCTATGACCCCGGCGATGTCTATTCCGTGCCCTACACCTGGGGCTATGTGGGGGTCATCTACAACAAAACCCTCATCTATGACGAGGAGGAGCTGGGCTCCTGGGATATTTTGTGGAACGAAAAATATCTGGGCAATATCCTGATGTTCTCCAACTCCCGGGACGCCTTTGCCATTGCCCAGAGCCGCAACGGCTATTCCCTCAACACCACCGACCCGGATGAACTGCGGGACTGCCTGGAGGATCTGAAGGCGCAGAAATCACTGGTGCAAGCCTATGTCATGGATGAAATATTCGACAAAATGCTGGGCGGAGAGGCGGCGTTGGCCCCGTATTACGCCGGCGACGCCCTGACCATGATGGACGACAACGAGGATCTGGGCTTCTTTATCCCGGAAGAGGGCACCAACATCTTTGCGGACGCCATGTGCATCCCCAAGGGCTCCCGCGAAAAGGAAGCCGCCGAGATGTACATCAATTTCATGCTGGAACCCGAGGTGGGCGCGGCCAACATTGAGTACATCGGCTATGGCACCCCCAACGCGGAGGCCAAGGAGCTGCTGGACGAGGAAATCACCGGGAACCCTGTGGCCTATCCCTCGGAGGAGGAGCTGGCCAACACCGAGGCCTTTGCCGCCCTTCCCCAGAATACAAGCCTTCTCCTGGATGAGCTGTGGACAGAGCTTCTCAGCAACGACGAGCAGTACAACCGCATTCTGGTGCCCATGATCATGCTGGCGGCGATTCTGCTTTCCATCGGCATCAACGTGCAGCGCCATCTACGAAAAAACAAGCGCAACTATTTCAGCTGAATATTTGCCCCATCCATATTCCCCCAACCGGACAGACAGCCTGGTTGGGGGATGTTTATCGGGAAAAAGAATATGCGGATTCTATCATCATTAAATATTCAAAAACAAGCCGATAAACCCCGTTGAACAGGGCCATAATACATGATACAATAGTCCAAAGGGATCTGTAATCCACAGGTTCCGATTCCAGAGGAGGAAATAGCATGGGCACAGTCGACAGCATGGCTCTATTCAGTTTGAATTACGGATTATACATTGTCTCATCCAGCTTTGGGGGGAAGCGCTCCGGCTGCGTTGTCAACACGCTGCAGCAGGTGACCAACACCCCGGAAAAGCTGTCTGTCACAGTCGGCAAGGATAGCTTCACCTGCTCGCTCATCAAGCAGTCCGGCGTCTTTGGCGCCACGGTGCTGACCGAGAAAACCGATATGGAGGTTGTGAAGGCCTTCGGCTTTCGCAGCGGAAAAGACGGGGATAAATTTGCCCGGTACGACATTGGCGAGGACGAAAACGGCGTGCCTTACCTGAAAAACCACATGGCTGCCCGTTTTAGCTGCCGGGTGGAATCGGTGACCGATGTGGGGACGCACCTGACCTTTGTGGGCGTGGTGACAGAAGGGGAGAAGCTGTCGGTCGAACCCCCGATGACCTACACCTATTACCACAATACCAAAAACGGCCTGACGCCGCCCAGCGCCCCCAGCTTTCGGGAGGACACCGGCAAGAAAGGCTGGCGCTGCACCGTGTGCGGATATGTCCACGAGGGCGACCTGCCCGAGGACTACATCTGTCCGGTTTGCGGGGTAACCGCCGAACAGTTCGAGGAGCAAAAACCAGGTGCCAAGCGCTGGCGCTGCAAGGTGTGCGGATACATCTATGAAGGCGACGAATTCCCCGAGGATTTCATCTGCCCCATCTGCGGTGTGCCCAGCGACGAGTTCGAACTGATTGAATGACGCCGACAATCGAAGCAAAATAACACGGCCCGCCTGTTGAACAGGCGGGCCATACGTTTTTTATTAGGATGACTCCAGCTACCGCTGGTTGTCCCGGTACTGCAGGGGGGTGAAGCCCGTGATGCGCTTGAACGTGCGGATGAAGTTGCATTCATCGTTGAAGCCCACCGCCTCGCTGACCTGTGAAACCTTCAGATTGGAAAGCCGCAGGAACTTTTTCGCCTCATTGATGCGATACACAATGATGTACTCATAGGGTGCGATGTGCATAAATTCCTTGAACAGCTTGATAAAGTAGAATTTCGACAAGCCCGCCTGTCCCGCCAGCTGCTCAATATCCAGCTGCCGGTTGTAATTCTCCTTGATGAATTCCGTGGCCTTGGATATGGTTTGCTGGTGGCGGAGGTACTTGGGCGATTTCAGCGTGCTCAGGTTCAGGTACGCAGTCAGCAGCCGGCTGATGCTGTTGCTCAGGCGGAAGAACACCTCGACCCCGGGCAGGTTAAACAGCTCCAGCACCTGCTCATAGGCTCGGTGCAGATCCTCCGGATTTTCGACGTGATGCTCGGTAAAGCTGCCTGCATCCATTTTCTCATAGAAGAAATCGCAGGCGCTGCCCCGAAAGCGCACCCAGAAAAAGGTCCAGGGCTTTGCGGAGTTGCGGGCACATTTGAGCGAGTAGGGCTTGCGGCAGTCCACAAATGTGATGGTCTGGGCCGGCAGGGAAACCTTGTGTTTCTCGTAGTGAATTTCCCCGTCCCCCTCGCTGGAGAACAAAAGCATATAGTCGTTCCGGCCGCAATGAATGGAGCCGGTGGTATTGTCAACGATAAACTTGCCCGATTCCAGCGCTATCAGAGCAAGCATCTCACAAAAGCTGTCGGGATGTGCAATGTACCAAACCGAACCTTCTTTTAACTTTTCCATGTATTTCTGCTGCATATCCAATTCCCCGCCCACTCATTCTCCTGATATCTGTATGCGTATAATCTGGTTCCTCGCTAAATTGAAAAAAATTGAAAAGAAAACAATCGTTTGCCAAAATGAACCCGTTGCAAATCTCCAATTGTTTTTTTTGCAGGTATAAGCAAATGGTAACCATTGTGAGTATTATAGCATGTATTTGCAGCCAAGACAATAATTGTCATAAAAAATTTAAAAAGAATCCCAATAACGGTAAAGATTTATGCAAATAAACCCGCTGAAAATGCCCCCACATCAAATGTGGAGGCATTTTGGAGACTTTACAGAAAATTTTTGGCAATGAAATTATAGGAAAAAATCAAAAGCTGATCACCGGCCCCAGACGTTGGGGAATGATTCCCGCGCAATCGGCGGCAAGTTTTTTCTCAGTTTCGGTCAAATCCACATCGGTGACCAATCGGTCAAAAGTAAATAGTGCTGCTGAACGGGAAATAAAAAACAGTTCACAGATGTCATCGGCGGTCAACGTCCCGTACCGCCTTTTGCATTCCAGCAGCAGACAGGTGGGGGCCAGCAGCTCGGCGGCAAACCGGTCGGCCTCCCGTTCCTGGCTGTCCCCGTCCTGGGTGTGGCCCAGATAGATGTGGCCGATTTCATGGGCCAGGGTAAAATTCCGTCGCCGCCGGTTGGGCTGCAAATCGTTGTACAGCACAAGAGTGGGGGCATCGGCGGAAACAGGCAAAACAGTAAAACCATCTCCGTGGGATTTACCGGCGGAGACGGTCTCAATCGTCATGCGGGTCGAGCGGCAAAACTCGGTGTAGGAGTGGAACCGGATGGGGCGGTCGAAGCGCAATTTTCGCACATCAATGCAAAGCGACTTAAGCCGCTGGCCCAATAAGAGCGCGGCGGCTTTTTCTCGCAGATCTGCGGCGTTACTCGTTGGCGTCATTGTCGTCCGCCAGGCCCAGCGCATCCAGGAACATGTCGATGTTCTCCTCAAAGCTGCGGATCAGCCGATCCCTCTGGGCCGAGGGAATGCGTTCCGCCCGCCGTGCCAGCAGCAGCAGCTTTTTCTCCTGGGCGTTCTGTGCGAGAGGCGGATTCTCCTCCGTCGACTGGAAGAAATAATCGGTGCTCACCTCAAAGTAATCGGCAATTTTCTTCAAGGTAAGGGAGTCCGGGATGGAGACGCCGCGCTCATAGGCGCTGTAGGTTTGGCGCTTTACTCCCAGATAACCGGCAATTTCGTCCTGGGTAATACGTTTCCCTTTTCTGATTCGCTTCAATCGTTCACCGAGCATGCTTATCACCTTCCGTCCCTATTATAGCAAAAACTACTTGCCGTCGCAAGTGGTTTGGCAAAAAAGAGCGGAGCGGCACAGGAAGCCGCTGGAAATGTATTTTAAAATGCATGTTCGGGGAATTTTAAATTGCGTTTATTGCCTAAAAATGAATTTTTCGACAAAATGTGCAAATTTATTTTACATTGCCTGCAATTTCAGAGGATAATGCACGAATCGGCTCCTCCAGCGCCACCATGCCGCCGGTCAGCGCCTCCAAAAAGCGGAGGTTCCGCAGGTCGGTCACATCGATGCTCCAGGCCCCGTCACCCCCCAGCAGCAGGTACACACTGGTGTCCGTCCGGATGGTCGTCAGGTTGTCGGGGTGCATATAGGTCTCCATGCGGCCGGTGACGTATTGCTCCACATCGATGGGCAGGCCCGTCAGCTTTGCCAGCGCGGCACAGCCCGCCGCCTCGGCCAACAGGTCTCCCGCACAGCCCTTCAAATCGGCCGCCGTAACAGAGATGTCAACCACAGCGCTGCGGCCGGTGATTCGGGAGTTGCCCAGGGTGTAGTCCAGCTTCTCCAGAGTGGGCGCCAGAACCAGATTACACAGAATATCGGCGTAATTGCCGGGAACGGCGTCTCCCAAAAAGGCGGAGGCCGCCGCCGCGTCCCACTCCCGAACAGAATCCATAAAGGCGGTCACGGCAGCCTCCGGCGTGGCCACCTCAGCGGCAGAGGCGCGAATCGGCGCCGTCAGGCCTGTCAGGATGAGCAAAAGGGCACAGAATACAATGTGAATGCGGATGGATTTGAGAATGGAAAACGCCTCCCATTTCGAATTAGTGATTCACCGCGAAAAAAGGAACGCCGCGGGTTGTACCATATATATGTGGGGGAAATATAGCCTAGAACCCCCGGACAGGCTTGCGATTCCGGCAAGAGTTGCGTATAATGATACCATTATTGTATATTTGCTTGATAATAAACCTCTCTGGAGAGGTTTATTTGGCATGAGGAATGGGGTTTACCATGTACACATTGCATTCGCAGGAAGGCCGCGCCCGTCGCGGCAGCTTTGAGACCATACACGGCGTTGTGCAGCTGCCCGCCTTTATGAACGTGGGGACAGCCGGGGCCATCAAGGGGGGCATTTCGTCCCTGGATTTACCCGGGCTGCACTGCCAGGTGGAGCTCTGCAACACCTACCATCTGCACCTCCGCCCCGGCGACGGCGTCATCCGGGAACTGGGCGGCCTCCACAAATTCATCGGGTGGACAGGCCCGATTTTAACCGACAGCGGCGGGTTCCAGGTGTTTTCCCTGGCCAAGCTGCGGAAAATCGAGGAGCGGGGCGTCAACTTCAGTTCCCACATCGACGGCCGGAAAATCTTCATGGGGCCGGAGGAGAGCATGCAGATTCAGTCCAATCTGGGCTCCACCATCGCCATGGCCTTTGACGAGTGCATCGAAAACCCGGCGGAGTACGACTACACAGTCAAATCCATCGCCCGCACCACCCGCTGGCTGTACCGCTGCAAGGAGGAGATGGATCGACTCAACGCCCTGCCGGATGCCATCAACCCCAGGCAGATGCTGTTCGGCATCAACCAGGGCTCCACCTACGAGGATTTGCGCATCCGCCACATGGAGGAAATCGCGGCCCTGGATTTGGACGGCTACGCCATTGGCGGCCTGGCGGTGGGGGAATCGGCGGAGGAGATGTACCGCATCATCGACGCCGTGGAGCCCCACATGCCCCTCCACAAGCCCCGGTACCTGATGGGGGTGGGCACGCCTGTCAACATCATCGAGGCCGTCTGGCGTGGCGTCGACCTGTTCGATTGCGTCATGCCCAGCCGCAACGCCCGCCACGGAACCATGTTCACCTGGGACGGCATCATGATCGTCCACAACGCCAAGTACGAGCGGGACGCCCGCCCCATCGACACCCAGTGCCAGTGCCCCACCTGCCGCAACCACTCCCGGGCCTATGTGCGGCACCTGCTGCGGGCAAAGGAGATTCTGGGGTATCGGCTGGCGGTGGCCCACAACCTGTATTTCTACAACACATTGATGGAGCGCATCCGTCAGGAGCTGGAGCAGGGAACCTTTGAGCAGTTCCGGCGGGAGATGGTGCCCATTCTGGGCAGACGAATTTAAGAAAATCGCAAAATATTTGAGCGCACCCCGCAAAAAACCTTGAAATCACGCCACAAATTCTGTATACTGATAAACTAGCTGCAACAATTTTCCGTTCCGAATGGGCGGGCTTATTCCGCCGGCGGAAAATGGGAATTGCCGTATTATCAAATTGAGAGAAACTGAAAAGGAGAGTTCAGATGGTAAACTTTCTGCTGGCCGCCGAACCGGCTGCCGAAGTCGGCGAAATGGGGATAGGGGTGCTGCTGGCACAGCTGCTGCCCTTTGCCCTGATTATCGTGGTGTTTTACTTTATGCTGATCCGCCCCCAGCGGAAGCGGGACAAGCAGGTGCAGGAGATGCGCTCCAAGGTGGAGGTCGGCGACGAAATCGTCACCAACGGCGGCATCATCGGCCGGGTTGTCAGCATCCGCGAGGATACAATTGTCATCGAGACTGGCTCGGATCGCAGCAAGATCCGCATTGCCCGCTGGGCAATTCAGACCAACAATACCATCCACGACGACACCCCCTCCTAACAGTCGACGACTGGCCGAGGGCCTTTGTGGAACCGACCTTGAAGTGCGCCGCATCCAGCATGCGGCGCACTCTGTGCATATATTGCATAAATGGGGACAGCTTTGAATATGCTGTAGAGAATTGATGTGGGGGACAATCCAAAGGCATCCCCACACGCCAAACAGAACATATCGGAGCCGGCCGGCAGGAGGTTTCCGCACAGGGAGGAAGCAGCGATGGCAGAACGAGGACAACGGATACACCGATCACAGCGGGGGCAGAGCCCGGACGAGGGGGGCGGCGGCTTTTCCATTCGCCCGGTGGCGTTCAGCGTGCTGGCGGGCGTCATTGTATGCGCCCTGCTGATGCTGGCAATGTCGGCGGTTGTAGCCAGCCGGAATATCCCCCAATCCGCCATTGACCCCATGGCGCTGGCGGCCCTTACACTGGGCGCCTTTGCGGCGGGGTACCTTTGCGCCAAGCTGGTCGGATCCAACGGGCTCATCTACGGGGCGGTCTGCGGCGCGATTCTCACAGCCATTGTGGTGCTGGCGGGCATGGTGTCCGGCGCCGGCGGTATGGGCGTTCCCGCCGTATTCAAGGCGATTTTCATCATGCTGGCCGCCATGCTCGGCGGCGTGCTCCGCGTCAATACCAAACGCCGCCGGTAACGGATTTTTGCCACAATGGAATTGCATCGACGGGAAATGTGTGCTATACTGTCACAAGAGGCCGTTAAAAGGGGATGCCCCCGTCACTTCGCCTGTTTGGGCAATCGGTGAAAATGGCCGGCTGTGCCGCCGGTTTGGGCACGGCGCAGCAAAATCCGATTTTCAGATAAACGAGGTGAATGGAAATGAAACATATTACCACTCTGAACAACGCCAACCTCAAGGAGTCCGCCGCCAAGGGCGGTTGCGGCAAATGCCAGGCGTCCTGCCAGTCTGCCTGCAAGACCTCCTGCACGGTTGCCAACCAGAAATGCGAGCGCAAATAGGCCCCAGGCCAAATCGGGCTCCAACGCACATCTGCATACAATAGACAACCAGCAAAGGGACAGTGATACTGTCCCTTTGTTCCGTGAAAAAGCAAGCTGTTCATGGTTTGTACAAGATTTTGAGATGGGATACAACAAAATGATACATAAATATGCCCTAAAAGGCCACTACATCGTGCTGGACGTCAACTCCGGCGCGGTGCATCTGGTGGATGAAATCGCCTACGCCCTGCTGGATCACCTCAGCGCGCCCCTTTCGCCGGAGCTGCCGGAGGAAGTGGTCGACCGGCTTCCCTTTGCCGAGGCGGAAATCCGCGAAACCTACGCCGAGCTTTATCGCCTGTACGAGGCGGGCCAGCTGTTCTCGGCGGATGACTACGGCGTCTACGCCGACAAGATGGTGCTGTCCCCGGTCAAGGCCATGTGCCTGAACGTCTCCCACGACTGCAACCTCCGCTGCGAATACTGCTTCGCGGGCAAGGGAGACTACAGCCAGGGCCGAATGGTCATGAGCGCCGAAACCGGCAAGAAGGCCATCGACTTCCTGATTGCCCAGTCCCTGGACAGGCAATACCTGGAGGTGGACTTTTTTGGCGGCGAGCCGCTGATGAACTTCGACGTGGTAAAAGAGGTGCTGGAGTACGCTCGGGAGCAGGGTGCCCTCCACGGCAAGCATTTCCGCTTCACCATCACCACCAACGGCATGCTGCTGGACGCCGACAAAATCACCTACATCAACGAAAATATGGACAACGTTGTGCTCTCTCTGGACGGCCGGAAGTCGGTGACAGACCGGGTGCGCGCCCGGGTGGACGGCCGAGGCTGCTACGACACCATCGTCCCCAAATTCCAGGAGCTGGTGCGGCAGCGGGGCGACAAGGAATACTACGCCCGGGGCACCTTCACCAAGTACAACAAGGACTTTGCCGAGGATGTGGAGGCCATCGCCGCCCTGGGCTTTGACCAGGTATCGGTGGAGCCGGTCGTGGCCGCCCCCGGCGAGCCCTACGCCCTGACCGAGGCGGATCTCCCCGAGATTTTCGACGAGTACGAGCGCCTGGCTGACCGCCTGATCGAACGGGAGCGGGACGGCCGCTTCGTCAACTTTTTCCACTTCATGCTGGATTTGAACCAGGGCCCCTGCGCCATCAAGCGGCTGCGGGGCTGCGGCTGCGGCAACGAATACGTGGCCATCACCCCCGACGGCGACATCTATCCCTGCCACCAGTTCATCGGCCACGAGGAGTGGAAGATGGGCAGCCTCTACGACGGCACCTTTGATTTGGCCGCCAAGGAGCGCTTCTCCAAGGCCACCGTCTACAACAAGGAGGATTGCCGCAGCTGCTGGGCCAAGTTCTATTGCAGCGGCGGGTGCAACGCCAACAACATGCAGTACGAGGGCGACATCCTCAAGCCCCTGAAGCTGAGCTGTGAGTTGGAGAAAAAACGCCTGGAATGCGCCATCGCCATCAAGGCGGAAATGGCCGCCCAGCCTCAATAGATACAGTCAAACAGTCGATTCACGCGAATTAATCGCTGCCGCAAGCAAAGCCAAATCGGTCGGGTGCTGGGCTTGCAGAACATGCATCCCGATTGCTGCCCGACCGGGAAATGGGGGTTGTCATGAAGCAAAGCTGGACATACGGAAGGCTTGGATTTATAGGCGCAGGCAATATGGCGGGTGCAATCATATCCGGCATACTGGGCCGGGAACTGATGGGCCCCGGGGACATTGGAATCTGCGAAACAGACCTGGACAAGCAGCAGACATACAGGGCGGCCGGTCACCCCGTTTACGACTCCATCGGGGCGCTGATAGCGGCCTGTGACGCAGTGGTGCTGGCGGTAAAGCCCCAGGGCTTTGGCGCCGTCGCCCAGGAGCTGGCCCAGGCGATGACCCCGGACAAGCTGCTCATCTCCATTATGGCGGGCATCCCCGGCAAACGGATTCAGGACAGCGTCGGCTTTCCCTGCCGCCTGATTCTCACCATGCCAAATACCCCCCTGATGCTGGGTCACGGCGCCACGGCCATCGCCCGGGTAGAGCCTGCCACCGAGGCGGATTTGGCCTGTGCCCGCGCCATTTTTGAGTCTGCGGGCGTCGTGGGGGAGATTGCCCCGGACAAAATGAATGCCGTCATTCCCATCAACGGCAGCAGCCCCGCGTTTTTTTATCGGTTCGCCAAGCTGGCGGCCGATTGCGCGGAGGATTACAGCATCGACGGCGAAACCGCCCTGCAGCTGTTCTGCCAGACCATGATTGGCAGCGCCCATATGCTTCTGGAATCGGGAAAATAGCCGAGGGAGTTGATCGAGATGGTCAGTTCCAAGGGGGGCACCACCATTGCCGCCATGCGCGCGCTGGAGGACAACGGGTTCCGCAAATCCATTGAGGCGGCCTTCGACGCCTGCATCCAG